>JAKQEZ010000545.1 GCA_029558435.1 Bacteroidota bacterium | reverse complement strand
CGGCATCGGCTTCTTGCCTGGTAAGTTCGTAAAAAGGTGTGACATTGGTTTTAAAAGGCGGAAATTCAATTATGCGTTTGTCCCTTTTTAAAAATTGTTCATTAAAAATGCAGAAATAACCTTTGGTTATTTTATTTCGTTCCAACCAACCAAAAGGCGTAAAAGGATTTGTAAACGCAATAGCATGATTTTTAACCTGATACTCCTTTCCCGAGCATTGAAAAATGCCGCCACCGTAAACCAAAACGATGTTGTACCATTCCCGTCTGCCGTACTCCAAAGGTTCAGCTTCTTCTCCAATATTGGGATATTTGAGAGAAAAGGCATTGAAATGCCCCAAACTATTGCGGATTTCGTCGGGAATCCACTTATGGCGGGATTCGTAAAATTCGTGTATGGTTTCCAGTTTTCTCACATTGCAAAGTTACAAAATTCAATCCGAAGTTGAGAGTTGAGAAGGCTATTTCGATATAGACTAAAGTTTAATCCTCCATCAATCTAAAATCTAATTCAGCTTCCAGAAAAGCTTGTGGTTTTTTAAACTTTCGTTTTCTAATGCCGTTCCTGTAACATTATTATTCAAAAAATCAATAGCAACATAGTGAATTTCAGTTTCTAAAAAATGTCCTACTTCGTCTTCGGACTGTGGATAATCGACTTCTTTTAACTTAGCCTTATTGATGACAAAAGAGAGTGCCAATCCTTGAATAACCAGAGTTAACAAGATAACGACAAAAGTTATTACAGTGTTCCATCCCGATATATAGGTAAACAAACCCAAATCCATTATACCAAAAGAGTTGTAGAGGTTTATTATAACCATAACCGGTATTCAAACAATTTATGTTCACATCTATTTGCTGAAGGTGGCTGGGTAGGCAAATGAAAAAAGTGGATTGAGCAAACCGCAATCCACTTCTGTTGAAAACAGAATTTCAGAATTTTGTTTAAGCTAATTATTCTACTAAAAAGTAGCCGGATTAATTTGTTTTACCATGCTCTCGCTGGCTTCAAAGATTCCCCGACTTCCAGTTTTTCCAACTGTTATTAGGTTCTACGGGTTTCCAATGGGAGGAGTCTCCGGTGGTTAAAACCTTTGCGATTAATTGATAGGTTTCCTGTTGACTGGGTGGTGTTGCTTTATCGTAGGCACTTGAATAATGAAAATCATGGATGGTCATGATTTTGGGAAGGTCGTTGGGAATGAGTTTTCTTAATTCTGATTCTGTGGCGCAGAGCAATTGAGGATTCGTTTCGTGCAGGTAACGTACAAAATCTCCAAAACCAATGAGTTGATTCGGGTTATCATCCGTTTGGATATGAATTCCGACCTTCTCATAATTCTCGGGATTGCTGTCAAAAGGCACCAAGCTGTCCCGGATTTGAATTTCGGTGATGTGTTTTCCAATCCGCTCGAAGGTTTCCATTTCTTCACCTTCCTTGTTTTCTATACGTTCAAACTCGGCAGAATCTATCAGAATTACCTCCTGGGTATTGGTGATATAATTTCCGGTGGGATACTGAGCCACCGAATATTGGATGCAGTTGCCCACATAATTCAATTCGGCTTCTGCCGTCATTCTCCCGGTCTGATAACCACTTTTTTCAAGAATTACCGCCCATCTCGACTTGTCTGCATACAAGTGAATGCGGCTTCCTGCGGTCAGACAATAGCCATGTTCAAGATCCAGGAAAAAATGATACTTCACATCGCCGGGTCCGCCTTTGGGATAGTCATTGCTGGGTATGCCATTGAACGCCCTGTCCAATTGGTTCAGGATATCTGTTTCTATAAACTTCGTTTCCATATTCTTTTTTGATTAAGTTTATTTATAAATATTTGTCGAAATCCCTGGAGTAGGATTCAATATTTCCATCTGAATCAATGCGGACATAAAATCCGGATTTTTCTTCAATAAATTGCTTTATGTTTAGATTCAGTTTATATTTTTTGAAAATGGAAAGGATCAATGGTTCCTTTAAGTTGGAATCCAATGGAAAAGAAATCGTAACTTCTCCATCGTCATGGCTTTCCAATTTTATTCCCTGTTCCATTTCCAATTCGCAATCCTGCAGACGGTAGTTTGGATTTTGAAGGAAATAATGATTGAAATCGCTTATGTTATGAAAGTGGGGAAGTTCCTTTTCGTCAAAAAAATTTTCCTGCTCATCAAAACCTGCGATTTTTAATCCAAGGAGTTTTAATTCCTCAGGAAACAAAAGACTTGCCTGCAAAGTGGACATTTCGGCAAAATAAAATCTTTCTGTCTGAGGGTCTTCCCTGTCGTACCGCAATAATTTGAGTTTACGATAGTTATCTGCTTCTAAAAAATCTTTACCATTCCTTTTTATTTGCCTTGAAGGATCTGGAGTGTCGGATTGCGCCCGGTGCAGACCGGCCTTAATTTCTTCGGGAGTAAGCTCCCAATTTCCCCGGGTGTGCTCATCACAATAAAATCCTTCAAACTCCATATTTTCAACCAGGGTTTCTATTGTCTTCCTGTCAGCACATATCAAAAAGAAAAAATTATCCCAATCTATTGCAAAAAGCAGTTTTTTGTTCGTGTCATAAATGTAATAATCTTTGTAAGCAATTGTATTGCAAAATTCTTTTTCGGTAAATTGCTCAAGATGGATAGTTTTGTGACCCTGAGAAAATTCCTGTTCGATCGTCAGTTGATGAATCCCCAAAAATTTGAAACTCCGGTAAATTTGTTTTTTGGACAATACATTGAACGCTCCACTCTCCGGAAAATAGAGCTGATTTGACAGTGCATAATCCGAAAGCTTATTGGCCAGATCCATTCTGTTGAAAACAGGACGATAAGCACCGATGGATGTTTTGAGCGCTTTGTTGATTTCATCGACTTGCCCGAAGTTGCAGGCTTTTTTAATTTCCTGCCAGGAGATACTTTCGCCTTGTTCAAAAATCTCGTCATCGGAAGGATAGTCTTCATTGTCGAATGAAAAAATATCGGCATTGGATTGAGGTATTTTCTCAAACAAAGGATCTTTTTCCCTGAGTTCTTCCAAACTAATCTGTTCAACATTTTTATAACCTTTGTTGCTGTATGGTGTTTCCTTTAATTTGAAAAAAGGCGAAAAACTAATAAACACCGCATCAAAAAAGGCGCTGAAATATTCTAAAATCGTCGTGTCCCGTCCCGGATGCAGGGGTTTATTTAGAAAATTGCTCATTTACAAGCCCGAATTAAATTAGTGCGCGATTTCCTCAAATACTTCTTTTGTATCTTTTGAACCAGACCAAATCCATTCTATCGGATAAGGTTTTTCTTTTACCGTAATCGTACCAACAAAAGCATAGGTAGTGTAGCCTGAAACTGCACTGTACCTGCTGTATGCTTTGGTGAACATCAAAGGAGTACCCTCCGGTATTTCCAACAATATGGGGTCGGAAGGATGAAATTCATGCCTAATGGTTAAAGGCTCCTTAATGAAATTATGAGGAGGTAACTCAATCATTACCATTACCTTTTTGGTGCGTAACGGCTGGTTGAAGATTGCCGGAAGATAACTTTCACCGGAAATCTCTTTTATCGTAACCCGGGTTACGTAATATAAACCAAAGATAAAACCTGCAATAGCGAGAAACACAACAATTCCTCCTGCAATCAACCATTTTTTTAAATCCATATCAAAATCATTTTATTACATAACTACAAAAATACATCAAAATAGGAAAAACTATTAATCTATTTTTTGCTATTGACCTATTTGATTATGAGGAGCATTCCAATAATACCTTCGTTACTTTTTTTCATTGCCAAAAAAAGTAACCAAAAAACGCTAGTTCAGCTAATTGCCTCCAGCTACCTGAACGCCTCCGCTTTTTTAAAATCGCTGCTTTTATTTGTCATTGCTTTTCAATATCCGGCCTTAGCGAATCAGCCGTTAAAAAATCATGGAGTAAAAACGTTAAAAATTTAAAACTGCATGAGCCAAAAATCAAGTTAGGTGCGAGTGCAGATTAACGAAGTGCTTGACATGCTTATACGACGTTTATTACACCAAGGCGAGTTTTTTAAATTTAGTTTTTATGTAGTGATTTTAGGCTGAGTCGGTACAGCCTTGACTTTTTGTTTCTTTTGTGTCAAGACAAAAGAAAAAGTAAGATT
>JAKQEZ010000741.1 GCA_029558435.1 Bacteroidota bacterium | reverse complement strand
TCCCACAATAAAATATCCCGAAAATTCATTGCGTTAAGTAGACGTGGTATAAGTGTTACGATCCAATTACACTCCAACGGTAGGCGGCTAGTAGCAGTGCCTTTAGCTATTAGTTCACTAAAATAGTAATTATTTTCAGATAATTACTGCCGATTAAAAAATAAACTAAAGCAGGCATTGCTACTAACCGCCAGTTGGGTGTAGTTACTGGTCTCTCACTGGTAGTGTTAGCCTAGTAACGGAGTTGGATAGACCACTCATCTCTTTTCTTTAAACGCAATCTAAATCAATGAAACCAATTATTTATTGCGCTTATCAAACATGCTAAGCGAAGTTAATAATGGGGTTTTTGGGCGCTATTTTTTATGTGATTTTAAAGTAATTATAAATAAAAATTTGACTATGTCATTTATTTCTAATAACTTAGCCAAGTCTTTTACGTTGTCAAACGTTCGAAAGTAAACTTTCTACGATTTTATCGTAAGACTTGAAGCGAAATTTCTTTTCCCTTTAAAATCCCACAATAAAATATCCCGAAAATTCATTGCGTTAAGTAGACGTGGTATAAGTGTTACGATCCAATTACACTCCAACGTTTTGGCGCTTTGCGAGGTTGCGGACTAATGAAGCCTTTACTTTTAGGTTATTATTGAACTTTATTGATATGTCAAAACTTTAAATTAAACACTAACCCCGCAATCTTGCAAAACGCTTGTTGGAGGAAGCCATATCTTTTTCCACCACGATTTTCCGTGTATTACTTTTTCTTCCGCCTATTGTTTTTTCTTCCGTATGTTTCGGTAAAGCTTCCGTGTATTACTATTTAGTTTCCGCTTGTCAAGGTAAAACTTCTCTGTTTCAATGTAAAACAACTCTCATTCACTATTAAGCTTCCGCCTGTCATTATTTTGTTTCCGTTGTTTACTTTAAATCTTCCGCTTGTCAATGTAAATCTTCCGTCTTTCACTATTAATCTTCCGTAGGTTACTGTTGGTTTTCCGTGGGATTTTATGATTTGTTTTCTTGTGTAGTGGTTTTTGTTGATTTACTGTTTAGGGTTGCTGATACTTTGGCAAAGCTAAAAAGTTGTTGTTTTGTTTTGTCGGTTTTATAAAAATTGCTTGCAATTTTGGCAATGCTAATTACTTGGTCATAGATTTGATTGAATGCAGTTATTGCTTCATCTGTTATTTCTTTGCGAGTGCCTTTGTAGGTTTCTTGTGAAATATTGGCATTTTTTAATGTATTGGCGTAGTCAATAATGTTATCAATTGTTGCTTGTGCTGTTCCTTTGGTAACTATTTCTGTATTTAGGGTAGGGTTAAGGTTAGTTTTGAATTGAAACAATAAATTAACTAATCCTTCTTGGTCTCCTTTTTGAGCTGATTTGTGATAGGTTGTAAAACCTAGTTGTGTTAGAATTTCTGTTTTGTGAACAGGAACGTTTTTAAAGTCTTGCTCAATTTGTACTTTAAATTCAGCAAGGTCGTTTAGTGCTTGTGTTTGAATGTTTAAAACTACTTGGGTTGCTTGACGCATTAATTGTGCGGCATCTTTTCCTAAATAGGTTTCAGTTGTAGTTTGTATTTGTGTTTTTAGGTCATCAAAAAATGGGTCTGCCCAAGTGGTTCTTTTGGATTGTAAAAGTGTTTTGTTGGCTATCGCATTTTCTATGATTGTAGCTGTTGCAGTTAACATTTCTACATCTTTTGTTTTGTATTTTCTTGTTACAGTTGTTGACATGTTTTTTTAGTTTAATTGATTAGATAGCAAATGTATAAAATTTGTTTATTTGTTTTTGATTATTTTTTTTACAATTAGATCGAGTTCATTTTGATTTTGATTGATAAATGTTAATCCGTCTTGAATTAAGTTTTTGATGTTTTTAGCAGAGGTGTCGTCCATTTCGGGTGAGGCATTTATTAAGTTTGGCATTAATCGATGGTAGTTTTGAGAATTTCTATTGCCTAATGTTTCGTACATTTTTTGAAGTTGATAATCTACTGTTTCCACGTTTGATGAGAGTAAAATATCAATAAGAGGTGTTATCCATTTTAGTTTTCCTGCATTGTCAAAGTCTTCAAATTTGTAGGGTTTTAATACTGTTCCTGTTCCTACAGAAATTATTATCATATCATTAACCGTTGGATAATCTTTTTTTTGTGTATTGTTTAGTGCTTTTGAAAACTCAATTTTTCTTGCTTCGGCATAGGCACAAAGTGCAGGATTGTTGGCATATACGCCACCGTCGATGAGTGTGGATTGTTGGTTGTAAAACGATTTTATTTGTGCAGGTTCAAAATAGGTTGGCGCAGCCGCAGTGGCTCGGCACACGTCTTTTATATAAAAATTTTTGATGGGTTGTGTAGCGTTATGACTTGTGAAAAACTGTGCTTTTCGGGCTGTAATATCGTAGGAAGTTATTAAACATGGTTTTGTTAGTTGTTTTAGTTCTAAATTACCAAAAACTTCTTCTAGTTGTTTTTCTATGTTTTTATCGGATATTTTTTCTTTTAGTAAACCGAATGGGTTTAATAAATGTTCAAAAAAGGAAACATTAAATATTTCGTTGCCCTTTTTTGCATATAAATTGAGTGCTTCTTCTACAGAATATTTAGCGTTTTTATTACCGTCTGGAAAAAGGAGTAAAGCGGTAATAAGTCCGCCTGTGCTTGTGCCTGCAATTAGGTCGAAATAATCGCCAATTTTTGCATTTGGGTTGTCTTGTTGTTGTAATTGCTCTTCAATGTATTTTAATATTACACAGGAGATAATGCCACGAATACCGCCACCATCGAGAGAAAGGATTCTTATTTTTGAACTCATTTTTAGTTAGGAGCTGGGAGCTGGAAGTTAGATTATTACGTAATTGTTCTTGTCTTGTTTTAGTTTAGAAAGTTTTTTCCAAGAATTAAAACCTCGTTTGTCAAAATGTGGGAGGTCTTTGAAGGTTTTCCAGTTTCCGCCCCATTCCCAGCCGTGTTTGGCAAAGATTTTTACACACTCGTACCAATCGGCTATTTGGTCGTTGTCCCAATCTTTTTTGGTGTCCCAAGATGCGGTTTTACGGTCAATTATTAATACAATATCTACTGCAAAGCCATAGTTGTGAATGGATTGCCCTGCTTTGGCGTTGGTTACTTTTTTACCAGGTTTAGTTCTACCTTGTTGATACAATGCGTCTTGCTCGGCAAAAGTGCGTAAGCCTTGTGTAATGCGTACTTTTGCTCTGCCTGTTAGGGCTTTGTTACATTCTTGGATGATTGTGGTTACTTCATTGCGAACTGATGGGTGGAGTTTTGCGATGCGGTTTTTGGTTGGGGTGTCCATTTTTATTTTATTAAAAGGTTATATAAACTCATTTATAATTATATTTATAGATTACTATAATTCAATATAATTTCCAATATAACAACTATCAATTTCATTTATTTTGCAGTAATTTGTTTCACAACCAATAAACTCTTTACCTCCAAAAAATTTACCTCTATATTTCGGTT
>JAKQEZ010000540.1 GCA_029558435.1 Bacteroidota bacterium | reverse complement strand
AACGGTTTGCAGCTATAGGAAGTTGGCGATTTCGAAGCACAAAACTGTCAAACTGCACTAATGTTTGATTGCAAAACTGAACTTTATTTAACCACTGAACCGCCAATTTCTTATAGGTGCTGTTAGTGGCTGGTGTTCTTCGGTCTTATCGGTATCCAAATTTCTTCTTCTGATGTCGGGTCGTTGTTTTTGTATTTGTCGCCCAAAACTTCAAAATGCGGTCTGTCGTCCAAAACGTAGTCCGAACTTGGCAACCACGTTCCCAAAATGTATTGAAAAATTGAATTGTCTGTGCTTAAACCTTTATAGTCAAAAACCGCATAAAGTCCGCTTGGTAAAATAAACATTTCCATTTCGGTTGGCACGTTGTCAAAGTCTGCAACTTCAACTGTCGCCCACCTTTCAAATTCATTTGTCGGTTTGAAGTCCGCAAAATGTGTTGGTTTGTAAACAACCATTGAAATTAAATCACTCGTCAAATTGTTTGTGATTTCTTTTCGTCTTGGTGTAAAACTTTGCCATAATTCGCCAATTTTATAATTAGCAAAACTCATTGTTAGTCGCTTTCCGACTAATTTCTTTTCGTTTGATGTTTCAATTCTTGGTGTCATTTCTCTATGTCAATATCATATTTGTCTAAAAGTCCTGAAACGCCCAAAATAGAAAATTTTGCTTTCTTAATTCGGTTAATTTCTGGGTCAATGGAATAATTGTAAGAAGTCCGAAAGTCCGCTTTTTCAAGTGTTGTGTGGTCGAAAATGGCTTGTGTCAAATTACAGTTGTCAAACATAGCACTTGTCAGGTCGCTTTCTGCGAAGTCGGTTTCTTGTAACTGTGAATTTTTGAAAACCGTCTTTTTGATTTTGGTCTTAAAGAACGAAGAATGGTTTAGTTGGCAACCGTCAAACGAAAAAGAAAGTCCAAACTCGTTGCAGGTGTCAAACCGAAGTCCCAACATTTTGCAGTTCTTGAATTTTATGTCTCGAAAAGCCGTTTTGTTCAGTTTTGCCAAACTCAAATTGCAACCGTTAAATGTGCAGTCTGTGAACTTAAATTCAGAAAGGTCATTGTCGGAAAAGTTGCAGTTGTTGAAAATGCAGTTTTCGTATTCACCTTTTGTCAGCGTGTCGTTTCGGTCAAAAGTTTTGTCTTGTATGTATGTTTCCTCCATTTGTCTGTTCTGTCATTTGGAACGGTGTCCTGTTACACTTGCCACTAACGTTTTGCAGATTGGCGATGGGCGGTTTTTTCAGCACAAAAGTTAGTTCGGAGAACTGAACTTTCAGCTACCACAAAAAGGTCAAGCGGAGACGAAACCCCGCCTATTGCCAATGTGCTGTTATGGGCTGGTTTTTCTGTCCAACTGTCCGAAGACAGTCAGACAAAATAACTATTTTATTTAAATTTAATTGCGTCACATTTACCCATTTCATTGTCAATAATAATACCGTCTGCATTGGGATACTTTTCTTTGGTCTTACGAATAAGTTTGTTAAACAAAAGTTTCGGCTTGTCGTCCCATACAAGTCCAATTTTATATGTTCCTAAATATTCATATTCAGAAACTGGCTTGGAACGATAGAAGACATACATACCTTCTTCTTGTTCAACTTCTGCAGTCGATTTTCTTGGTTCGTAATTAGCAACAGTAAAAGCGACTAAAGTTGTCAAGCTCAAACCGATTAAAGCACCTAAAATAATTTTTCTCATTTTTTTTATTTTTTTTTAATCCTACTCTTGTGGCTTTTCGGTGTCTCCCCGTTTTTTCAGTGGTCGCTGGTCTCCACTTTTGATTTGCAACATTAAACATTTTCAAACAGCCAAGTGTTGCATTATGTCTGTCTCTTTGGGTGGTCAGCCCGCTGGCTTTCGCAGACCATTTTGTTATTTTAATTAAAATGAATTTATAAAGTTCGTTGTCAGTTTAAAATTGTCAAATATATGTTCTATACATTAATGTCGTGTTAAACTTGCCCATAACGTTTTGCAGCTTGGCGAAGTGGCGGATTTAGAAGCACTTACTTTCAATTAATCACTAATGTTTATTAGAAAACCAAATGTTCAATTTAGCACTGAACCCGCCATTTTGCCAAACTGCTGTTAGCCGTTCGGTGTTTTGTTTTTTGCTATTTTCCACTTTTTCGTCTGTTGTCGTCTTTGCATAACATTTGGCAATTTTCTTCTATTGTTTTTCCGCCTTCGTGCCAAGGTGTAATGTGGTCGCCTTCCATTGCGGAAATGTCATAATTCTTTTTACATATCGGACAATTTCCTTTTTGTTTTTCGTAAACTTTCTGTTTTACGCTGTCCGAAAAAGTACGAATACCTAAATATCTTTCATCTTTTGTCAAGATGTAAGCGTAAATTCCACTCTTTTTTTCAACTTCATCGTCTGCGATTAACCTTGCAGTTTCTTCTTCAATTGCTTTCGTATCGTAAATTACATCTTTGTAATTGTTGTATAGAAAACCCCATTGAATACCTTTCATAAACTTTTTACGCTTATTTGTAAAAGTTGCGTTTACCCAAGTTATGACAGATTGAAAATACATCCACAACGCAGTTGCGTTTGGGTCGTGTTGGTGTGTTGCCATATAACTTTCAATTTTGTCTTCTGAAATCCAAGAAATGGCAGTTTCTAAAAATTCTTGTCTAATTGGTGAACCATTTAAATAGTCGCCACCAATATTATAAGCAACACAACCGCTTTTACTGAAATATCGTTTAGCATCAGAAACCCAACTACCTGTATAAACTGCGTTTCGCAGTTCTTGTTCAGTTAGTTTTTCTCCTGCAATGTTGATAGTTTTAAACCATTCTAATTTTTCACTTTCCGAACCGCTACAAACGTAAACCATCAATTTGTAGTTTAAGATTTGTTCTTTTTCGTCTGCTTTTAAGTTATGAAAATAACGGTTTTGATATGCAAATTCTCCGTCCACATACTGGCAAATTGAAATAGTTCTTTGTTGTCCGTCAATTACTTCAAAAGTTCCGTCTTCACGAACTGCCCAATACATTACATTTAAAGGAAAGTTTTTTGTAATTGTATTGATAACTGCATCTCTTTGTTTGTCCTTGTAGATAAATTCACGTTGGTAAGGTGGACGAATGTCCAACTTACCACCAAAACCAACAACTCCGTTTTCGTTGTTGTCTTGAAAGCCGTCAGACAATTCTTGTATCGTTATTTCTTTAAGTTCTATGTTCATATTTTCTTGTTCTTGATTAAAATTCGTGCATAAGGAACTTCAACAATTCCATTCTTCATCATATAAAGGTCGCCATCAACCGCACCCCTTTTTTGAACTTCTTTTCTGTATTTTTTATGTTCTGGTTTATAGGGCTGAACACCAATTTCAATTCCCGAATTTGAGATACCTAAACCAATTATTTCAAATTGGTCGGGATTATACTTGTCAATAAATGTAATAGGAACACCCATAGCACCTGCATAATCAACTGGAATTTCTTTTGTCACATCAACATTTATTGCATCAAAGTTTTCATATTTAGGATATTCTTCTTCGTTGTATTTTTTGTATAGGATTAAATCTTCGTGGCGTTCATTAAAATCTAAATTGGTATACCATCTTACTCCTTTCACTCTTATATACTTGTTGCCTTCTTCATCAATTCTGCTGCTTGCTGCATTTAATGGATAGTCTGCTGGAACTCTAAATTCTCGGTCGCCACTATGAATACTATGCCCGAACCACAACTTATTTTCTTTGACAAGTTTAAAAATGT
>JAKQEZ010000523.1 GCA_029558435.1 Bacteroidota bacterium | reverse complement strand
AAATATGGTGGTTTGCGCATCGATGAAAATGGCAATAGTTTGTTGATTGGACTGTACAACGAAGATTTGCAAAAAATTGAATAAGCTATTTTTTGAAATTGCTATTCATTGATTCCAAATTGAAGGTAGAATTTGGGTTTTCTGACCAATTCTTTTTCAAAAACTGGACAACCATTTTCATCCAATCGGGGGTAATGTGGCGTATTTCTAGGAAATGTTTGAGGTAAAAACGCCATATCGTGTATCAAGCGGTTTTGAAGTCCATGACGAAATTGTTCGCTATCCACACCAATGCGAGCGTATACAACATTACCAAAATGCATCAAATATTTGATTCCGCCATAAACTATACCATGCGTTGTTTTTCCATAAGGCAAATCTTCCAAAGAACGATAGCCACTTGGCATTTTCTTAGTTTTCACCGATTTATCCCAAAAAGATCCTGCCGTTTCGCCCGTCCAAATGTAAAACCCTGTATTGATTTTAAAAGTAGGTGTGCGATAACTAATGTCTAAAATTCCAGTTCTAAATCGGTCTTTGGCTTGTCCACTAAACACATCGTTTTCAAATTTGATGGAAACATTTTTAATATGCATTCCAAAAGCACCCGACAATTGCGAAGTGCCCGCATTATCAGAGTAAATCAAAAAATTATAGGCAACAGCAAAATTCTTTTTTGTTTGGTGGTTCAATCCGTCCAATTCAAAATCCACCACCGATTGATTTTTGCCCACCATGAGTGCACCACCTGCATAGAATCTGTTTTCGTAAAACATTTCACGTTTACCCAAGCTGTAAAACTTCCACATAAACGTGTTGCCTACATTCAACTGCGCGTAGTCAAAACCAATAAAACTTTTGAGATGAAAACCTATTGCCAATTCATGCGTTCCTGCCTCCAACACCAAGCCAGCTTGCACACCAGCATTGGGTTTGCTCCACCGAACCCCCTGACCAAAGCTCAAAAAACTAAGGCAACACGCAAGAATAAGTATCAATTTTTGATTCACGTTGTCTTTATTTTCAAAAAACGTTCCAAAGTTAACCGTTGTTTGGTGTACTATTTTAAAATTAAAAATTATCTTTATCCTTCTAAAAATCAACCCAATGAAAAACAACAAAATATTAATTCTTTCATTAACGTTAATCGCAATGGCTTGTAAAAGTAAAGTTGAACCACCTAAATCCTTATCCGACAACCCTTTATTAGTTGAGAGCACACTTCCCTATTTTGCTCCCGATTTCTCAAAAATAAAAGACGAACATTTTAAACCTGCGTTAGAAGAAGGTATGCGTTTACAAAACGAAGCCATCCAAGCAATCGTAGAAAGTTCTGATGCGCCAACTTTTGAAAACACCGTTGTTGCGTTGGAAAAAAGTGGAGCTACACTTTCGAGTGTTAACGCCGTGTTCAATGCACTTGCAGCAGCCAACACCAATGAAACATTGCAAGATTTAGAAGAAGAAATGGCACCTAAATTATCCGAACATTTTGATGCTATTTACCTCAACGATAAATTATTTAATCGCATTGAAACGCTTTACAACAAACGCGATCAATTGAAATTGGATGCAGAATCGGCTAAATTATTGGAGCATTATTACACTAATTTTATTTTCTCAGGAGCTAATCTTTCGGCAGAGAATAAAGAAAAATTGAAAAAACTCAATTCACGCGAGGCCACTTTAACAACCGAATTTAGCAAAAAAGTATTGGCAGCTATGAACGATGGCGGCGTAACCTTTGATTCTGCCGAAGAATTGAAAGGGTTGGATACAGCTTATTTAAAATCCATTCAAACCAAAGATGGCAAATATTTTATTCCGCTAATCAACACTACACAGCAACCCGATTTGCAGTACCTCCAAAACAGTGCAAGTCGCAAAAAGTTATTTGATGCTTCGTGGAAACGTTGCGATGGAACAAAAAACGACACTAAAAAAATCATTGTAGAATTGGTGGATTTACGCTGTCAAAAAGCCATATTGCTTGGTTTTGCTAATTATGCTTCGTGGGCAATGCAAAATACAATGGCGAAAACTCCAGAAAATGTGCGTGAGTTTTTTAATCAATTAATTCCAGCAGCAATTGGCAAGGCACAAAAAGAAGCCGAAATTATTCAAGAATCAATGGCAAAAAGTGGCGATAAAGCAACGTTAACCGCAGCTGATTGGAGCATTTATGCCGAAAAAGTGCGAAAAGAAAAATACAACGTGGACGAAAGCGAAATAAAACCTTATTTTGAAGTGATGAACGTGTTGGAGGACGGTGTTTTTTATGCTGCTACCAAATTATACGGTATTACATTTAAAAAACGCACTGACATTCCAGTGTATCATCCCGATGTGTTGGTGTATGAATTGTTTAACAAAGACGGTTCGCAGTTAGGTTTATTTTATGCCGATTTATATGCTCGCCCTTCTAAAAATGGTGGTGCGTGGATGGATAATTTAGTAACCCAATCAAAAATGCACAACCGCAAACCGGTAATTTACAACGTAATGAACATCCCAAAACCAGCAGAGGGTGAAGCATGTTTAGTAAGTTTTGACAACGTTATTACATTGTTTCACGAGTTTGGTCACGCCTTGCACGGTTTCTTTGCCGACCAGCACTATCCTAGTTTGTCGGGCACAGCCGTTCCAAGTGATTTTGTGGAATTTCCATCGCAATTCAACGAAAATTGGGCAACACATCCTGTTGTTATTAAAAACTACGCCAAGCATTACCAAACTGGAAAACAAATTCCAGCTGAGTTGTTAGAAAAAATGCAAGCGGCAGCTACTTTTAATCAAGGTTTTAGTATGACAGAAACCATTGCGGCAGCAAGCAACGATATTGAATGGCACATGGTGGGAGCGGATAAAAAAATCACTGATGTCAACGCATTTGAGAAAAACGCCTTGGCACGTTATGGATTTGATGCAATTGAGGCGGTAAAACCGCGCTACCGTTCCACTTATTTCTCACACGTTTTTAGTGGCGGATATGCTGCAAGTTACTACGCTTACTTGTGGACAGAAATGTTGGATCACGATGCCTACCAATGGTTTGAAGAAAATGGTGGTTTAACTTTAGCAAATGGTCAGCGTTTTAGAGACATGATACTATCGCGAGGCAATACGCAAGAACTCGCACAAATGTACCGCAATTGGCGAGGAAAAGAACCTGTAATTGAGCCCATGCTCAAAGCAAGAGGATTGAAGTAAAATATTTGAATTTAGTAAGCGCTGTTTGATGAAAGCAGCGCTTTTTTTTATAGAATATCACACTCTAATTCATTTTTTAAATTAAATTTGTGATAGTATCAAATGATAGTATCAATTTATGAAGCCCCCCTACGAAATAACATCAGAGATTGTGCAACTCATCTCCTCTATTTCTGAGAAAATAGGTGAAGTAAATGCAAAATATTTAATTAAAACCAATCCAACATTAAGAAAGCAAAATCAGATAAAAACCATTCATTCTTCACTTAGTATTGAAGGAAACACATTAAGTCTTGAGCAAATAACTGCAATTATTGAAAACAAACGAGTGGTGGGTCCAGAAAAAGACATTCTTGAAGTTTTGAATGCCTTAGAAGTGTATAAGAATATACACCGTTTAAAACCTGATAGTGAAAAAGATTTTTTAAAAGCGCATAAATTACTCTTGCAACAACTCATTAAAAATCCGGGAGAATATAGAAAACAAGGAGTTGGAATAGTTAAAGGCACCAATATTGAACACATTGCTCCACCTTATGAAAATGTTCCGTTTTTGATGCGCGATTTATTTACCTATTTAAAAGATAAAACAGAGTTAACGTTAATCAAAAGTTGTGTTTTTCATTACGAAATGGAGTTCATACATCCTTTTATAGACGGAAATGGAAGAATGGGAAGGTTATGGCAGACATTAATTTTAATGCAAGACTATCCAATTTTTGAGTTTCTACCATTTGAAACATTAATTTCAAAAAATCAAACTGAATATTACAAGGCTTTAGCAATTTCGGACAAAGAAGGGAAATCCACAAAATTTATTGCATACATGCTGATGATTATTAATCGTTCATTATCTGAACTACTTGCTAATTCTGCTAAGCGATTAAATAACGAAGATAGAATTCAAATTTTTCTTGACAACAACACCGGTGAATTTAGTCGTAAAAAATACATGGATTACTTTAAGGATATTTCCACTGCAACAGCCAGTCGCGATTTAAAAAATGCCGTAGAAAAAGGAATTCTAATTAAAACTGGCGACAAAAAAACAACTGTTTACAAAAAGAAATGATGGAGTGAGTTAAATGGATTAAAGCATAATTATCCCCACAAAAAAAGCGTTGCTTTTTCAAACAACGCCTTTCGTTTTATCATTTTTGATTACATCAACATACCACCGCAAACATTGATGGTTTGTCCTGTAACATAGGCTGACATATCAGAACCTAAAAACACTACCAAGTTGGCAACATCTTCTGGTTTTCCACCTCTTTTCAACGGAATAGAAGCACGCCATTGTTCCACCACTTTTGGATCCAACACATCTGTCATTTCTGTTTCAATGAAACCTGGTGCAATGGCATTGGCACGAATGTTACGCGACCCCAATTCTTGCGCAATTGATTTTGTAAAACCAATCAATCCAGCTTTTGATGCCGCATAGTTAGCCTGACCAGCATTTCCGCTTACACCAACAACCGATGAAACATTGATAATTGAACCCGATTTTGCTTTCAACATAGGGCGTTGAACAGCTTTTGTAAGGTTAAACGCCGATTTTAAGTTGGTATTAATAACTTCATCCCATTGCTCTTCGGTCATACGCATCAACAAATTGTCTCTTGTGATTCCTGCATTGTTAACCAAAACATCTATTGTTCCAAAAGCAGCCACCACATCGTCCACTAATTTTTGTGCATCGTCAAATTTAGCTGCATCGGATTTAAAACCCTTCACTTCTCCTCCATTTTTGGTCAATTCCGCCTCTAAAGCTTTCGCTTTTTCTTCGGATGACAAATAAGTAAAAGCTACTTTTGCGCCGTGTTTTACACACTCTTCAGCAATTGATTTTCCAATTCCTCTTGATGCTCCTGTGATAAGAACTACTTTGTCTTGTAATAATTTCATTTGTCTTTATTTTAAACCAAAAATAGCTAAAAAGATTAATTTGACAAATCATTTGAATTTTTCATTACCTTTTTGTAGCTTTGAAAATAAAAAAAAGTATGAAATTTATTTTATCCCTTTTACTAGCAGTTATTACAACATCATCTTTTAGCCAAGAAATTGCCGACTTATTTCGAAAATCAGACACCAAATTCACCTGGTTAGGAATTGATTATTCACATGTTAAATTAATTGGTGACTTTAGTCAAATTTGGGGAATAGATACCCAAGATGGGTTATCTATTAAAACCGAATATTTTCCAGCTTGGAATAATTTTGTTTATAAAGAACCTGATAAATACAATCTGATTGCAACATTTCGTAAAGAACACATCGCTATTAATTTGGATGATATCGATAAAATCAATCGTTCAACACCATTAGAAGAAATGGAAGCGATAACAACCCCTAATTACACGCAAGAAAACATCCAACAATTTATAAAAGATCATCAATTTACAGAAAAAGAAGGGATTGGATTGCTTTTAGTTGCAGAAAGTTATGACAAAACGAGAGAACTTGCAACCTACCATTTTGTTGCTATCAATATGAAAAACAATGCCATTTTACTCTACGATGTTTTTAAAGAAAAAGCAGGTGGATTTGGTCTAAGAAACTACTGGGCAAAAACATTTTATAATACTCTAGATCAAATAAAATCAAAAAAATACAATAGCTGGAAAAAACAATTTTTAAAGAATTAGTTAAAATCTAAATTTACTTGCTAATTTTATTTAACTTTGTGCTCTTTTTTAGTTAAAATAAACATTTGTTTGCAATGAGTAAAATGAAACTATCGGAATTTAATTTCGATTTACCTCAAGAATTAATCGCCGAACACCCTTCTGAAAACCGTGATGAAGCACGTTTGATGGTGGTGCACCGTAAAACAGGAAAAATTGAACACAAACTTTTTAAAGATTTAGTTAATTATTTCTCGGATGGCGATGTAATGATTCGCAACAACACCCGCGTGTTTCCTGCACGTATGTATGGAAACAAGGAAAAAACTGGTGCTAAAATCGAGGTGTTTTTATTGCGCGAATTGAACCGCGAAAGCTTGTTGTGGGATGTTTTGGTAGATCCAGCTAGAAAAATTAGAATTGGTAATAAATTGTATTTCGGTGATGACGATTCATTGGTTGCCGAAGTAATTGATAATACAACTTCTAGAGGTCGTACATTGCGTTTTCTTTTTGACGGACCTTACGAAGAGTTCAAAGCAAAAATTACAGAATTGGGTGAAACACCTCTTCCTAAATACATCAAAAGAGCGGTTGAACCTGAAGACGAAGAGCGTTACCAAACAATTTATGCAACTGAAGAGGGAGCTGTAGCAGCACCTACTGCAGGATTGCATTTTTCGCGCGAATTATTAAAACGACTTGAAATTAAAGGAGTTAACTTTGCAGAAGTAACACTACACATTGGTTTAGGAACTTTCCGCACCGTTGAAGTGGAAGACTTAACGAAACATAAAATGGATTCGGAGCAAGTTATCATTACGCAAAAAGCTGCCGACATCGTTAACAATGCTATTGAAAATAAAAAGCGTGTTTGCGCTATTGGAACAACTTCCATGAGAGCCATTGAATCTTCTGTTTCAACAGATGGTAAATTGAAAGCTTTTGACGGTTGGACCAACAAATTCATCTTCCCGCCATACGATTTCAGTATCGCAAATTGTATGATTACCAATTTCCACACACCGCTTTCAACTTTATTGATGATGATATCCGCTTTTGCCGGTCACGAAGTAATGACAAAAGCTTACAAAGCAGCCGTAGAAGAAAAATACAAATTCTATTCATACGGTGATGCTATGTTGATAATTGATTAAAAATCTAGCTAAAAACTAGAAACACAACTATGAGAAAAGAGGTTAGCCATTGTGACTAACCTCTTTTTTGTATGCTAAGATTTTACTAATTTATTCGTGAGCAAAATGAAAATCATCCATGTGCGCCGTGATTTCATCCAACGTTTGGTAAATCTCTTCTAAATTAAACGATGTTACCAACTTCATGCGGTATTCTTTGAAATGCGCAATTCCCTTGAAATAATTGGTATAATGGCGTTTCATCTCGGCAATTCCCAATGCTTGGCCTTTCCACTTGATGCTCATGTCTAAATGGCGTCGAGCAGCCTCCACTCTATCTTGAATAGTAGGTTTTGCTAAATGCTCTCCTGTTTTTAAATAATGCTTGATTTCATTAAAAATCCACGGATAACCAATTGATGCGCGACCAATCATAATACCATCTACACCATACCGATTTTTATATTCCAACGCTTTTTCTGGAGAGTCAATATCACCGTTTCCAAACACAGGAATATGCATACGTTGGTTATTTTTCACTTGTTCAATTAAGGTCCAATCGGCTTGCCCCTTATACATCTGCTTGCGTGTGCGACCATGAATACTAATTGCCTCAATACCTACATCTTGCAAGCGTTCTGCCACTTCCACAATGTATTTTGTGTTATCGTCCCAACCTAAACGTGTTTTCACAGTAACCGGTAATTTCACTTGTTTCACAATGGCTTCGGTCATTTTCACCATTTTAGGTACGTCTTGCAAAATTCCAGCACCAGCACCTTTGCAGGCAACTTTTTTTACCGGACAACCATAGTTAATGTCGATGATATCTGGATTTGCTCGCTCTATGATTTCAGCACATTGGCGCATGGTTTCAATTTCAGAACCAAAAATTTGAATTCCAATAGGTCGTTCGTATTCAAAAATATCCAACTTTTGAACACTTTTTGCTGCATCGCGAATCAATCCTTCGGAAGAAATAAATTCGGTGTACATCAAATCTGCTCCATTCTCCTTGCACAATGCACGAAACGGTGGATCACTCACATCCTCCATTGGAGCAAGCAACAGTGGGAAATCTCCCAATTCTATATCGCGAATTTTTACCATTTGACTGCAAAGGTAAGGATGAATTTTAAATTGATAACCATTCTTGCTAATATTCCATTATTTCCATTAATTGGAATATCACCATTTGTATTTTAGGAAAATCCTCAGAAAAATCCCTAAAAAAACGTTTGTTTGTGTAATTTTGTAGCATGATTATTTATAACGTTACAGTAAATATTGATCTTTCTGTGCACGACGAATGGTTGGAATGGATGCGTTCAAAACACATTCCTGATGTGATGAGCACAGGGTGTTTTGTTGAAAGTAAAATTTCAAGAGTGCATGGTGAGGAAGAAGGTGGCGCCACGTATGCTATTCAATACATTGCGCCCAATCAAGACCAATTGGATGTTTACCAGCAACTTTTTGCTCCCAAATTGCAACACGAACATTCGGCTAAATACCAAGGGAAATTTGGCGCTTTTCGTACCATATTAACCATTGTTGACGAATTCAAGAAATGAACGTAAAAGCTAAAAAACACTTGGGACAACATTTTTTGGTGGATAAAAACATTTGCCAAAAAATTGCCGACCAATTTCAGTACCACCAAGGATGCACACGTGCTTTGGAGATTGGTCCTGGAACCGGCGCTCTCACCGAATATTTGCTGAAACAACCACAAACCGACCTAACGGTAATGGATGTTGACACCGAATCCATTGCGTATTTAAACATTCACTTTCCGCAATTGGAAGGAAAAATTTTAGAAGCCGACTTTTTAAAAGAAGATTTAACAAAAATAATGGGCACTACGCCTTTTGCTGTGGTGGGTAATTTCCCCTATAACATTTCGTCGCAAATACTTTTTAAATGCTTGGATTACCGCAATCAGATTCCAGAAATCATGGGCATGTTTCAAAAAGAAGTAGCCGAACGTGTAGCCGAAAAACCAGGTTCTAAACAATATGGAATTTTAAGTGTTTTAATGCAGGCATTTTATGACATCACCTATTGTTTTACAGTGAGCGAGAATGTGTTTAATCCTCCACCAAAAGTAAAATCAGGTGTTATACGTTGCACCCGCAACAGTAGAACAGAACTTCCATGTGATGAAAAACTATTTATTCAGGTTGTAAAAACAGGCTTCAATCAACGTAGAAAAACATTGAGAAATTCATTGAAAAAGCTTACACCAATTGGATTTGAACATGAGCTGTTGACTTTGCGACCAGAAGTTTTGAGTGTGGAACAATTTATTCAACTCACATTGGCCATTCAAAATTTTAATTAAAAATTTGTTATCGTATTTGATCACATTAATATTTGAATTAAATTTAACAAAACTTATCTCTCCAAAATGAAATCTTTAGGCGCAACAATTAGCACGCATTTTTTAATATTTGCTTTGTGTTTTCCGTTTATATCTTGTTCGCAGCAAGTAGATTCTACACTTTACACAAACGACAATGATACGGCAACAATAGATTCAGTGTATTATAATTCCATTTATGACCCTGCTTACTATAAAAAGTTTGATAACACATGGGTCAACTTAGAAGATGGTTTGGATTACATTGAAATGGATGGACCCCGCAAATCAAAAATTGGCGATTCTAAAATTAGTTTATTGCGCATCAATCCAGAAAAATTCAAATTTGAAATGCTTTCTGCTTCACAATTCGATTCTACTTCCAAATGCATTGTAGATTGGGCAGAACACCACGATTTGATGGTAGCCATTAACGCTAGTATGTACGATATGCGTCGCCAACTTTCGAGCAAAGCCTATATGCGCAACACATTGGAATATGCCAACAACCCTAAGCCATATGAGGGTTACAACATGGCTATTGCATTTAATCCATTGAGAAAAGGATTGTCAGAATTTGACATAATTGACTTAAAATGCACCAGCTTAGAAACGGTTAAAAAAGATTATGCTTCCATTGCGCAAGGTCTTCGGATGATTGATTGCAACGGCACACCTATGAGTTGGAATAAAAATCCACAATGGTGCAGCCAATTAATTGTTGCCAAAGACGATTACCAGCAGATTTATTTCGTATTTACTCGTTCTCCCTACTCTCAAAACGAAATGATACGATTTATGACACAGTTAGAACGTCCTTTGCGAAATGCTATTTACATGGAAGGCGGACCACAAACTAGTTTATATGTGGATACCGAAACCGAACGTATTGAGAAATTAGGTAGCTATGTATCAAACACTTACCCTATTACTACCAATGCAGAGTTTTGGAAATTACCCAACGTGATAGGAATCAAACGAAAATAGTTGGTTATTTAGACTCACTATTAACAATTGATTTTTTAAAAAAAACCATTTTTTTTATGCTTCATTCGAAAAAATATTATTTACTTTGACAAAAAAATATAAAATATGAACGCAACAGATTTTTGGTGGGGATTAGGGAATGGTTTGGATTCCATTCTTTCTTTTATATACGATGAAAAAAACATGATTACTACAGTTTTCAATACTTCCGTAATTATTTTTGGATTTTTAGCTGTTTTATACTGGTTAAACCGTCAAAAGAAATTCAATAAACAAGCAGAAGAAAACAAAGATCAAATTAAATAATTTACTTTGTAATATATATTTTAAAGGTTGTTCTACTTTGGACAACCTTTTTTATTTACACCAACTTTTACAATATTTTCAATTAAACAGCTTTTGTATTAAAAATAATCGTACATTTGCACCCTAATTTCATTATTAACCGGAGTTTCGTACTCCAAAATATAAAACAAAACAATATGGCAACTCGTATTAGATTGCAAAGACACGGAAAGAAAGGATATGCATTCTTTCATTTAGTAGCTGCAGACAGCAGAGCAAAAAGAGATGGTAAATTCATCGAAAAATTAGGAACATACAATCCTAATACAAACCCAGCAACAATTGACATCAATTTTGATCGTACTTTACATTGGGTACAAGTTGGAGCTGAAATGTCTAACACTGCAAGAGCAATTTTATCTTACAAAGGTGTTTTGTACAAAAACCACTTGATTAAAGGTATTGCTAAAGGTGCGTTAACAGAAGCTCAAGTTGAAGAAAAATTCAACAAATGGTTGGCGGAGAAAGATGCTAAAATTACAGGAAAAGCAGAAGGTTTAGCAAAAGCTAAAGCAACTCAAAAAGCAGAAGCATTGAAAGCAGAAGCAGCTGTAAACGAAGCAAAAGCTAAAGCAATTGAAGCTAAAAACACTCCTGCTCCAGAAGTAGTTGAAGAAGAAGCTCCTGTTGCAGAAGCTACAGAAGAAGCAACTGAGGCAACTGAAGCTCCAGCAGAAGAATCTTCTGAAGAAACATCAGCTGAGTAATTAAAAATTGACATTGAATGAATAAAGCAGATTGCTTTCATTTAGGTTATATTGCGAAACTTCACGGATTTAAAGGTGAAGTTTCGCTTTTTTTAGACGTAACCAACCCCGAAGATTACAGAACCTTAGACGCCTTGTTTATTGAATTAAACGGTCAACTGACACCTTTTTTCATAACTTCTTTAAAACTTAAAAACAAAGGATTTGCTTCTATTAAGCTAGAAGGAATAGACTCCGAAGAAGATGCACGCATGTTATTGCGCAAAAAGGTTTATTTACCCGCTTCTATCCTACCCGAATTGGGCGACACCAATTTCTATGACCACGAAATTGTTGATTTCGCCGTTGAAGATACCAACCACGGGGCTATCGGTAAAGTAATTCAAGTAATAGATTTAGCTGCCAATCCGCTTATTCAAATTGAAAAAGCCGGTAAAGAAATTTTGCTTCCATTGCAAGAGGGCGTTATCCAAAAAGTGGATAGAAAAAACAAAACGCTTATAGTTACAGCTCCTCCAGGATTAGTGGAATTGTACCTAGGTTAGTACATGAGTGTTTTTCACTTTAAATATTTTTCCATACAACAATCCAATAGTGCTTTAAAAGTTGGAACCGATGCCATGTTATTGGGTGCTCACCTTGCGGATAATACTTACCATTCCATTTTAGACATTGGCACAGGAACAGGCGTACTAGCATTAATGGCCAAACAAAAAAATCCGTTAGCCAAAGTAACCGCTATTGATATTGATACAGCTTCTTTGATAGATTGTGAATTCAACTTCAACCATTCACCTTGGGCAAGCGACTTTAAAATTATTCAGCAAAATTTTTTAGAATTTAAACCAACAACCACCTATGATTGCATTGTATGCAACCCACCTTATTATGAAAACGGCTACTTATCAAACAACTCACGTACCAACACTGCTAAACACGTAAAAGAATTTGCAATTGAAGAATTATTTAAAAAAGTCAACGAACTGCTTCATCCCAAAGGTGATTTTTGGGTGATTTTTCCGTTCTCATCTAAAGAAAACTGGCTATCAATTGCCCAATCATTTGGTTTATATCCTAAATCTCAAATAACATTAAACGGAAAAATAGACAATCCCAACCGGTTGATTGTACAATTTTGCAAAACACCACAAACTGTTATTTATAAAACACTAACTATCCGTAATTCAGATAATTCCTACACAAAAGAATACATTGAACTCACTAAAAACTTTCACAATAAATCACTGATTTGATATTTTTTTTCATGTCTGACATTTGTATGACACTAAAGGCGACTTGATTGTCTAATTTTGTTGCGAAATTTTAAAAATACCTTTTTCTTGGTATTGTTAAAAATTCTTAAAGGCTATAGTTTTGCCTTAATTTAAAATTAATCTTAATAAAAATAAGTATGAAAAAATTTACACTCAGTTTAGCTTCTCTACTTTTGGCATTTAGTGGCTTTTCACAAGCTGTTCAAGATTCAATCAAAATGGGAGCTTCTTATGCAAATGAAATGTATTTGAAATTAGAAGATGGTTCAAGATCAACACACGCTGCAAACAGTTGGCATGTTGGCTTTGCAACAAGTGCCTATTCAGTAGCAGTTGTTTCAAATCCAGGCTTACCTTCTCCAGGAATGGGGCAAGCTGGTATCAGTATTTCTGTATACCCAAATGGTGATGCGTCTACATTTGCTTCTGTTGATACAACAGGATTCTCTACGTGGCCAAAATTATACAACGACTCATTGGATTATGAAGTTGGGGCTTTCAACCAAAGTACAAATGGAACTCAATTTGATTATGGTTGGGGACAATACAATTCAATTAATCACCAAATCACAGGAGACTCTCTTTATATTGTGAAAATTGGAAGTGATTGTTATAAATTTAAAATTGTTAGCAAAGCTGCTGGTAAATACACTTTTAACTATGCGTTAATTTCTGACAATACAGAAGGTACACAAGTAGAAATTAATGGTTCTACTGATTATGCAACTAAAAATTTCGTATTCTTTAACTTTGCTGATGGGCAAGTAAAAGATTTAGAATTAGCAGGTTGGGACTTGTGGGCAACTAAGCACTACGATTGGTATGGAACTACACCTAACCAAGTTGTAACAGGAATTTTAGTAAACCCTAAATGGGATGTTGCAACAGTTAATGTAGGTTCTGGAAACCAAGCATCTCACAATGATTACAGTAGTGCTAATTTTGTAAACAAGAAAAACAACATTGGTTCTACCTACAAATCATTGAACATGCAAACATTTGCTTGGGAAGTAACTGATTCTAAAGTATATTACTTACAAAATGCTGCAGGCGATGTTTGGAAATTGTATCCTACTTCTTTTAGCGGTTCATCAACAGGTGAAACAAAATTCATGAAAGAGCATATTGCTTATGCAGGTGTTGAAAATGTTGCTACTCAATTTGTTGATGTATATCCAAACCCAGTAGAAAACACTGCTACAGTTGTTTTTGAAGGAAAAGGGGCAACTGAAATTATTGTTAGAAACCAAATGGGACAAGTAGTAGTTGCTCAAAGCTTAGCTTCAACTTCTGGAATTACACAACACCAATTGGATTTGTCTAATTTAACAAATGGTATGTACTTCGTACAAATCAACCAAAATGGTTCTTCGATTGTAAAAAATATTGTAAAAAAATAAATAAACAGTCATAGCCAAGGAGGGTGAATTGCTTTTGATTCACCTTCCTTATTTAATTAAAAAACACACCAATGTTACTCCGTTATTTCAATTTTTTCGTTTTAGTTTTTGTTGTTTCAACTGCATTTTCACAACAAGTTACTTTTAAATCAACTGAAGATTCAACAACCTTAAAAGTCAATGCAACCATTTATGAGGAAAATAAAAAAGTAGCTAATCTGCAATCTGCAAATGGAACGCTTGATTTTTCTACATTAAAAGACGGACAATTTATTGAAGTTGCGGCATTTGGACACGATGTGTTTTCGTTTACAAAAGCAGGTCAAATTCCCTCTACCATTTACCTAAAAAAAACCATCACTTCATTTGATGAAATGATTATTACAGGTCAATTACAACACACTACTGTTAGCAATTGTGTGCAAAATGTAAGGGTCATCAACTCTAAAAAAATTGAGCAAATGGGTGCTCAAAACCTAACACAACTATTTAAAAACGAATTAAATATTCAACTTTCTAACGATGCTATTCTTGGTTCTGGAATGGACTTGCAAGGTATTTCGGGAGAAAATGTAAAAATTTTAGTGGATGGTGTTCCAATCATTGGAAAAATGAATGGAACGGTTGATTTGAACCAAATTAACATCCAAAATGTAGAAAAAATAGAAATTATAGAAGGTCCGTTGTCGGTTAACTACGGTTCCGACGCTCTTGCCGGCACAATCAACATTATTACTAAAAAAAATCAAGCTGCCTTATTTTCTGGTAAAGTTTATGGATACTATGAAAGTAATGGCACCTACAACACACAACTAAACCTTTCATCAAAATTTAAAAACACACTACTCACTGCTGATTTTAACCGTAATTATTTTGACGGTTGGAGAGCAGATGAAAAACCTTTTCATATTGAGAAAGTACGCATTGCCGATTCACTTCGCAATAAATTATACAAACCTAGAGAACAGTATTTTGGAGGCTTTAAACTTCATCAACGTTTAAACAAAGACAAACAAGAACATGGGTTGTTTTTAACCATAGATGCCCGTTTGTTTAAGGAAAATATTGAAAACAGAGGAACGCCTTCAAAACCCTATTTCATAAAAGCATTTGATGATTATTACACTACTTTTCGTTCTGATAATAGCCTCTCAATTAATGGTAGAATGACCGATAAATGGTCGGTAAACTCAACCAATGCCTACAATTTTTTTAAACGTGTTAAAAACACCTATTTTAACGATTTAACAACGTTGGAGCAAACTTTGGCTGGAGCGTCAGAGCAGGATACTTCCATGTTTGATTTAATTTTAAGTAGAACCAGTTTCATTTACAACCATTCAAAAAGTTGGTCGCTTGAATTGGGATACGACGTAAATTATGAAAGCTCTCGTGGAAAACGCATTGGTAAAGGAACTCAAGCAATTGGCGATTATGCCTTGTTTATCACCTCGGAATACACCGCATGGAATAAATTAACCATCAAACCGGGTTTAAGAGCATCTTACAACTCTGTATATAAAAGTCCTGTTGTTCCTTCACTTTTTATTCGCTATGAAATCAATAAAAACAACAGTATTCGTGCATCCTACAGTCGCGGATTTAGAGCTCCTTCTATCAAAGAATTGTTTTTCTACTTTGTAGATATCAACCACAACATCGTTGGTAACGAAAATTTAAAAGCAGAAACTTCTAACAACTACCAGTTATCCTACAGAGCTGATTATCAAATAAAAAAGACACGTTTCTCTATCAATAACCAATTCTTTTTTAACGATTTACACAATTTAATCACCTTAGCACAAGTAAATAATGTGGAATACAGCTATGTAAACTTATTCAAAGCCCAAACTTACGGTTACACATTAAATGCTAATATTTTATACCGTGAACTTTCAATTGATGCAGGTTTATCAATCAAAGCTAGAAAAAATCAAATCGTTGAAACACAAGCACCTCGTGCTACTTCATTTTATCCAGAAATTAAATTCAACCCAAGTTATACTGTCAACAAAATCAACACTACTTTTGCGTTTTTCTATAAATTTACTGGAAAATTACCTAACTTAATGTTGCAAACAGACGGAACAGTGATTGAAGCTAAACGCGAAGCATACCACATGTTGGACTTTACCATTTCAACTCATTTCTTAAAACGAATGATTGGTTTGACTATCGGTGCTAAAAACTTATTAAACGTTACATCTATCAACGGAATGACTGGTTCTGGTGGCGCACATTCATCTGGTGGATCGAGCGTACTTATTGGAATGGGAAGAACATACTTCTGTTCGTTAACTATTAATTTTAATACTAAGAAATAATGAAATCTGTTGCTAAAATAACTTTCAGTTTAATTGTATTAAGTAGCTTAATTTTTACTTCGTGTAGAAAAAAGGAATTACCTGCTCCAAAACCCAATACAGGTGATGTAATCACCACTACTGTAAACATGCACTCTAATTACGATCGTATTATTTACTTTAATTTAGGTAACAACAAAGTGGTGAGCGAAACCAATAAATTAACTTGGGACTTAGCATTCTCTTGCAATGAAGGTACGCAATACGGAATTATGAATGGTGCAAAAATTATGTATGCCGCCAAGGTTACCGACAAAACATTTGAACAAATTAGCAATACATCTGCTTTAACGACTGGTGCCAAGGAACAAATTGCCTCAGGTAGATTAGACTCAATGGTGATGAAAGATTTGGGTATTTATGTTATTGACCGAGGTTACGATTACGATGGCAACCAACAAGGATATTTTAAAGTGGAAGTATTAGAAAATTCTGCTACAACTTTTAAAGGGCGTTTTGCCAACATTGATGGAAGTAACGATCAAACAATTACACTTCAAAAAAATGCAGAATACAACTATGTTTTTGTGAAATGGAATCCTACGGGTGCTGTTACCAATCCAATTATTGAACCTAAAAAAGATTCGTGGGACATTGTTTTCACACAATTTTCAAAAGTATTTTACGAACCAGAATTTACACCTTATGTTGTTGTTGGATGCTTAACAAATCCATACAAAACCCTATCTTGCTATGCAGAAGGAAAAACATTTGATGAAATAAATTTAACCGTTGCAGAAAACACACCTTTATCAACTGATTGGGATGCAATTGGTTATGACTGGAAAAGTTTTTCATTAAATCAAAGTATGTATGACGTGTATTACAACAAAGTGTACCTCATCAAAGATCAAAATGACTATTATTACAAATTGCGTTTTGTAGATTTTTACAGCGATAGTGGTGAGAAAGGTTCGCCAACATTTGAATACCAACGCCTGTAATATTTTCAACATTTCATTATCTTTGTTACTATGGAAATTAAATTTTCAAAGTACCAAGGAGCTGGAAATGACTTTATCTTAGTTGACAACCGAGATGGTCGTTACAATTCGTTAACCGATAAACAAATACAATTTCTTTGTGACCGCAGATTTGGAATTGGTGCCGATGGTTTGATAAAAATCAACCAACATACTGCATTTGATTTTGAAGCGGATTACTACAATGCCGATGCTTCCAAAAGTTTTTGTGGAAATGGTGCTCGTTGTGCTGTAGCTTTTTGTCAAACACTTGGAATCGACGTTAAAAACACCTCTTTTTTAGGTTTTGACGGTCCGCACAAGGCAGCGTTTGATAACAATGAAATTCAACTGCAAATGAATTCGGTTGAACAGCTAAAATTACACGATTCCGATTACGAAATTTATACAGGTTCTCCTCACTACATTCGTTTTGTAAACAATGTGAAAGATTTTGATATTTTTTCATTTGGTAGAGAAATACGCTACAATACCACTTATGCAAAAAATGGAATTAACGTTAATGCAGTTCAAGAAATTACAGCCAATAAACTGTTTGTAAGAACCTACGAACGTGGGGTTGAGAATGAAACGCTTGCTTGTGGAACAGGTGTAACTGCTTGCGCAATTGCGTATGCACATAAAAATCAACTTCTAGGGCAAAATCGTATTCACATTCAAGCAATGGGAGGCAATTTGGCTGTTCAGTTTCACTACGATGGTGCTCGTTTTACAGATATTTGGTTGATTGGTCCTGGCACCTTTGTGTTCAACGGTGAAATTTCGATTTAACGGATAATTCAAAATGGTCAACAACGTTTATATACGAAGAGTAGAAATTTCGGATTTATCTACCCTCCTACTTTGGGAAAACGACCCCAATAATTGGGAAGTAAGCGAAGTTAACCAACCTTTTTCAGAAGAAGAAATTGCCGATTTTATTGTTAACCAACAAGCTTCCATCAATGCTTTAGATCAAATTCGTTGGATGATTTGCTTAAAAAGCACGCACGAAGCAATTGGCACCATTGATTTGTTTGACATTCAAACCAATCAAGCGGGTGTTGGAATTTTAATTCAATCAACACACCATCGTAATAAAGGATATGCAACAAAAGCTCTAGAATTGCTAAAAAAACTAGCCAAAGAAGATTTGAAATTAGACCATTTGTTTTGCAACATCCAACATTTCAATTTAACTAGCATTCATCTCTTTGAAAAATGCCAATTCAAGCAAGTAGAAAAGTTTGAAAAACACGCCAAATACAGCGTAAATTTGTGATAATTTTAAAATATCTTAACAATTTTTAAGATTGAAGAATGTTACAAGCAGATTCTTGTTATATTTGATAGTTTGTATTAATAAATCGCAACAGAAGATACAACCCGTTTAAAAAAATAAATGGCTAACACACGAATAAAATATCAATTACTACTCCTTATCATCTTTTGTTGGAGTTGTCAATTTTTATTTTCTCAAAATATTTACAATTTCAAAAATTTCACCATTAGTGAAGGTTTATCACAAAGTTCGGCCTTGTGCTTTGTACAAGATGATAACTCTGGTTTGTGGATAGGAACCCAAGATGGACTCAATCGTTTTGATGGTAAAAAATTTGATGTTTACACCACCGACAATACACCAGGTCTTAAAGGGAATTACATTCATGACCTAATTAATGATGCAAAAGGAAATACATGGATTGCTACTGGAAATGGTTTAACTTTTAGAGATAAGAAAACAGAAGTTTTTACAACCTACAACAATGGCGGTGATTTGTTTAGTATTGAATCCATTGCTTTTGACAAAGACAAGACAACAATATGGATAGCAACTTCGCGCAAAGGCGTGTGGACCTTTGACACAAAAACCAAAACTTTTTCACCTAAAACATCAATTTTTGTTACTAAACTCTGCCGAAAAATTTTCATCTCACAAGAAGGATACGTAATTGTAGCATCCGATGATAATGAATTAGAGATTTTAAACCCACAAACCAGTCAACTAAAAAAAATAAGCTTTGAAAAACGATTTAAAAGTTTAACGATAAACACCATCTATCAAAAAAACAAAAATGAAGTTATTTTAGGTAGCAATCAAGGATTGTTTTCTTGCAATTTATCAACTTTTACCACTTCTGTTTTATTTCAAAACATCAACAAAGAATTTGGCTATCTCAACATAAGTGGTGTAATCAACACAGAGGATAACCATTGGTACATTTCAACAACCAACAATGGATTGATTACCGTTTTACCCAATGGCGATATTATTAATTCAACAGAAGATATTTACCAAAAAAACACCCTGATATTCAATAACATCAACACCATTTTTGAAGATAAAAACAAAACTATTTGGCTTGGCACTTCAAGAGGGATTTCTGGGTTCGACCCCATAAGTCAAGGATTTTTAGGCATTTCGGTTAGTGGGGATATACAACGTGGTTTAACGTCACCTAATGTTTGGTGCATTAAAGAAGACACTAAATCCAACATGCTTTACATTGGCACCGATGAAGGAATTTCACGTTTTGACACTAAAAAAAGAACCTTTACTCATTTCAACCGAAACAATAAAAACAACATTCACATCTCCAATACAGAAAAAGCGGTTTTAGATATTCAAATCATTAACGAACATAGTGTGCTTGCGGCTTGTGTGGACGGAATTTATGAACTGCACATTAAAAATGATGGTTCTCATACTTATACACCTATTTCATTTGTTGGTAAAAACATTAAAAGTCAATTCACTACCGCTTATAAAATTGTAGAATACAAGCCCAATTCGTATTTTTTTGCAACAAGAAACGGCGCACTATTAGTAGATTACAACACAAAAACAACCCAAGAATTTGTAAACGATGCCAAAAACCCAACTGCAACTATTCTTCCAGGAATTTGTAGAGTTGTTTATAAAAATTCTAAAAATCAATTGTTATTTGCTACTTCATCAGGAGGTTTATCTGTTTTAGATGACAGCAATCCAAAAGACCTTAAAATCAAGCCGTTTAATTATAATAACACCATTTTTAAAAACATAGCTTCCTACATTTCCTATATTGTTGAAACCAGTAAAAACGAATATTATTTTGGTACTGCCGGCGACGGAATAATTTATTGGAATACAAAAACTCAAAAAGTTAAAACTTATAATAAAAAAAACGGACTTCCCAACAATGTTGTGTACGCCATCATTCCTGATAATCAACAAAATTTATGGATCAGCACCAATAAAGGGCTTAGTCGTTTTGAGTTAGCAACAAAAACAGCTTTTAACTTTACAGAATTGCACGGATTGTTGAGCAATGAATTTAACATGGGAGCTGGTTTAAAATCGGCATCGGGTTCTATCTATTTTGGCGGAATTGCAGGCTTGGTGTTTTTCAACCCCAATTCGTTGAGCAACTACAACATGGTTTTAAATGTCTCATTAACAAAATTCAAAATTGACAATGAGTGGATAACACCATCATCCCCAAAATCGCCTTTGTTGGCTTCTATTTCCTATACTAACTCAATTGAATTATCCTACAAACAACGAAGTTTCGCCATTAGTTTTCAAACAGATAATATTTCTGCAACAGAATTAATCAACTACAAATACCATCTTGAAAGTAGAGGCGACGAAGGAAAAGACATAGAAATTGGCAACAGCAATGAAATTCAATTCAACTCACTTTCTCCGGGACATTACACCCTTAAAATTTATGCAAGAATTGGCTATGGTGAATGGGTATCAAAACCAAAAACAATTACCATCATCATACAACCTCCATTTTGGAATACTTGGTGGTTCTGGGTGATTTGCAGTATTGCACTTATTCTTATTATTCGTTTTTCAATTACCAAAAGAATTCAAGCAGAACGCCGCCAACAAGTGCGTTTGGAAATGAAAATTGCCGAAAGAACAGCCGAAATTAGAGAACAACACAAAAAAATTGAACAGCAAAACAACGAACTTGAAAAACAACGTCAGCAACTAGAAATTGAAAAAGAAAAATCAGACCGTTTATTGCGCAATGTCATCCCCGACAGCATGGCAGATGAGTTACTCACCAAAGGTTTTGCAAGTGCACGTGCATTTAAAGTGGTTTCTGTTATGTTCACCGATTTTGTTGGATTTACCAAAATCACCGACTCTATGTCGCCAACCGAATTGGTAAAAAAATTGGATGTCTTTTTTAGAAAATTCGACGAAATTATTTTTGACAACAATTTGGAACGTATCAAAACTATTGGTGATGCCTACATGGCGGCAGGTGGCGTTCCTGTAAGAAATACAACCAACCCAATAGACATTTGTTTAGCAGGTCTGCAAATTCAACACTACATCAAAGAATTAGAAAAAGAAACCATTGACGCTGGAGAAATGCCGTGGAAATTAAGAATTGGAATCAACACGGGAGAAGTTACCGCTGGGGTTATCGGTACAAAACGTTTAGCCTACGATGTATGGGGTGCAACCGTTAACTACGCACAACGCATGGAAATGTTTGGCGAAGCCGGAAAAGTATCCATTACACGCAATACCTACTTGCACATTAAACCTTATTTTGAATGCACCTACAAAGGATTAATTTCTGCTAAAGGTGAGGAAAAAGTGCAAATGTACACCCTCGATCGTATCAAACCAGAATTATCGGTTGATGGTAAAGGCATTTATCCAAACGAACGTTTTCATAAAATTGTAAATCTTCACCATTACAGTTCTATCAATTACTACAAGGCGGAGCGTTTTATCATGAAAAAGTTGGAAAATGAACTCTCCAGCAAATTGCACTACCATAGCATAGAACATACGCTCGATGTTGTCAAAGCAGTTGAACGAATTGCCTTGAGCGAAAACGTTACCGACGAAGGATTGTTTTTATTAAAAACAGCTGCTTCCTATCACGACGCTGGTTTTGTGGAACAATACGATAAAAACGAGCCTGTTGGTGTTAGAATGGCGAATGAAATCCTACCTAAATATGGCTACACGCCAGAACACATTGAAATTATCAAAAAACTAATTTTTGTTACCAGTGTGCCCCACCAACCTACTAATTTATTAGAAGAAATTATCTGCGATGCCGATTTAGATTATTTGGGAAGAGATGATTTTCACCAAATTGCCGATAAATTACGTTTGGAATTAAGAGAACATGGCAAAATTAACTCCGATAGAGCTTGGGATGAAATTCAAGTTAGATTTTTGGAGCAACACCGTTATTTTACACAAACATCGCTTAAAACTAGAATGGCAAAAAAACTGCAAAACTTAGAAGAAATCAAAGAACGATTAAAAAGAAACGAATACAAAGACTAATTTGTGGAAAAAAAGGTCAAATTAGCATTTCAACACCACCATTATTTCATATTTTCAACTTATCTTTGGCACACAAAATAACTAATCTCGAAAGTAATTCATTGCTTTCTAGGCTTTCAAAAAAAACAAATTAATTAAGCTGAATGATTGGTTATTCTCTCGTTATGAAAAATATTAAATTTATAATCAACCGCTCTGAAATTACTGCTGGCACAAGAGGAGCTTCATTGGGACCAGATGCCCTTAAAACAGTTGCTTGGAAACAAGAAAAAGAATTATTTGGCAACTATCCATCTTGCGAAATTATTAATGAAAATCACTTCTTAAATCATCCTCCAAAACATCAATTTGCGAAACGAATTGAAGGGCTGATTTCAATTTTTAACGATGTTTGCAAACAATTGCAAGATACATACAAACAACAGCAATTTCCTATTATTTTATCTGGCGACCATGGATCGGCTGGTGGCACAATTGCTGGAATTAAAGCTGCTTTCCCAAATAAACGATTGGGTGTAGTTTGGATAGATGCACATGGTGATTTGCACTCGCCCTACACTACTCCATCTGGAAATATGCACGGAATGCCACTCAATACAGCGTTGGATGACAACAATACACAATGTCAACGCAATGCACTCCCTGCTGAAACAGAAAGTTTATGGAACGAATTGAAATCAATTGGGTTTAAAGGACAAAAAGTTGCTCCAGAAGACCTCATTTTCATCGGTGTGCGCGATGTGGAAGAAGAAGAAATTGCTTTGATGCAACGCTTAAATATTCGTAATTTTACCGTTCAAGAAGTGCAACAAAAAGGCGCTGCAACAGTAATCGACGAAATTGAACAACAATTGAATAATTGCGACATCATTTACGTTTCTTTTGACGTTGACTCAATGGATCCAGAAGAAACCAGCCACGGAACTGGAACACCTGTGCCAAATGGTTTGTCGGTAAAAGACACACAAACTATTCTTACCAAACTCGCTGCTAATCCTAAACTAATTGGTTTTGAGGTGGTTGAAATTAATCCATGTTTGGATGAAAAAACTAATAAAATGGCCGAAACTGCGTTTGGGCTTTTAGAAAATGTAATAACAACAATAGAAAATAAATAAATGGAACATCTTATCAAATCGAAGATTATTGAAAATGCGCAAACATTGTTTAATGCTCCAATCAATGAACAGTTGGTTCAACTTCAAAAAACACGCAAAGAAGTTGAAGGCGACTTGACATTGGTTATCTTCCCTTTTGTTAAGATGATGCGCTGTTCTCCGCAAGAGGCTGGACAAATAATTGGTGATTTTCTAGTTAAAGAAATTCCTGCTATCAGCAAATACGAAGTGGTTAACGGCTATTTAAACTTGGTTATTAGCACCGATTTTTGGGTGAATGAATTAAAAAACATTCATGCCGATGATAATTTTGGATTGCAAACTCCCAATTCAAAACCTACCATTATGGTAGAATATTCATCGCCTAACACCAACAAACCATTGCATTTAGGTCATCTTAGAAATATCTTTTTAGGATTTTCTGTTGCCGAAATTTTAAAAGCAAATGGTCACAAAGTTGTGAAAACTCAAATCATCAACGATAGAGGAATTCACATTTGTAAAAGCATGTTGGCATGGCAAAAATTTTCACCTATCAACGCGCAAGGCGAACGTGAAACTCCTCAAAACACAGGCATCAAAGGCGATAAATTGGTAGGTAAATACTACGTTGAATTTGACAAACACTTTAACGCCGAAGCGAAAGCCATTATTGCTTTGTGGGAACAAGGAAATTTTGAGAATTATTCAACGGCGATTAAAGATGAATTTATACGTTTAACCGAAGCTAAAAACGGTAAAGACGAAAAGGCAATTAAAGCAATTGACGATAAAATTAAAGATTTAGCAAAAAACCAAACGTCTATTCTCAAAGAAGCCAAAGAAATGTTGGTAAAATGGGAAGCAAAAGATGCTGAAGTGTACGATTTATGGTCAACAATGAACCAATGGGTGTATGATGGATTTGAAAAAACCTATACTACCATGAATGTAGATTTTGATGAATTGTATTATGAATCAAACACTTATTTGCTTGGTAAAGACATTGTTGAAGAAGGATTAAAAAAAGGCGTGTTTTTCAAAAAAGACGACGGTTCTGTTTGGATTGACCTTACAGCCGATGGTTTGGATGAAAAATTGGTATTGCGTTCAGACAGTACGGCAGTTTATATGACGCAAGACATGGGAACAGCGGTAGAGCGTTACAACAGTCACCCTGATTTGTCGGGAATTGTTTACACCGTTGGAAACGAACAAGATTACCATTTCAAAGTTTTATTCTTAATTCTTGATAAATTAGGTTATTCGTGGGCAAAAAATTGCTTCCACCTATCTTATGGAATGGTTGATTTACCTGAAGGGAAAATGAAATCACGCGAGGGAACTGTAGTTGATGCCGACGATTTAATGAACGAAGTGGTGGAAAGTGCAACAGAAATGACCAAAGAACGTGGACACATTGAAGGTTTATCCGAAAACGATTTATCAAACTTGTGCCAAATGATTGGTTTAGGCGGATTAAAATATTTCTTGCTGAAAGTAGATCCTAAAAAACGCATGAAATTTAATCCTGCTGAATCGGTTGAATTGAACGGAAACACAGCTCCATTTATTCAATATGCACACGCTCGTATTCAATCGTTGTTGGCAAAATCAACTGGTGAACTCAATACCATCAATCCTTCGGAAGTGAACGATGTGGAAAAAGAAATCATCAAACAATTAACCTTGTTCCCAAGTATCATTGAAGAGGCTGGAAGAGATTATGCACCTTCAGTTGTGGCCAATTATACTTACGAATTAGTGAAATTGTACAATCAATTTTATCAGTCGGTAACTATTCTCAATGAATCCGATGAACAATTGAAACAATTCCGTTTGATTTTGAGTAAAAACGTAGCTAAAACGATAAAAACAGCAATGAAGTTAATGGGAATTGACGTTCCAAACAGAATGTAAATAATTCACATACAGCATTTTGCTGTTAATTTATATTTTTTAACATTTTTTTATTGAAAAAATTTTTCTAACTAAAACTTTTGGCGTACATTTGTCCTATCTAAATAACGCAATTCATAGTTGTAGTTTTTGGGTTTTATAGTTTTAGCATGGTTTAGCGAAAAGAGGAAGTAATTACAAGGGTTTTACTTCCTCTTTTTGTTTTTTATAAGTTGTAGCAATTTCTATGGATCAATTTTTTCTTAAACTCTCTCCTTCAAAATCAGCATTAACGCTTACGCACGGCGATGCAATTGGTTTAATTGGCAGTTGCTTTTCGGATGAAATAGCAAAAAAACTCAAAAATGCTGGTCATTTGGTGCAAAGCAATCCGTGGGGAACTTTATTTCATCCTACAGCAATGGCTTATCAATTGTTGGATTGTTTTAACAACGACCTTGATCAACGAATTTTTGAAAGAAACGGTTTGTATTATTCGTGGAACACTAGCACACTTATTCATGGAACAACAAAAGAAAGTGTTCAGCAACAATTGCTTGCACTCAAACAAGCGTTTCATTCGTTTATAAAAAATTCAAAAATACTTATCGTAACCTTTGGTTCTGCTTGGGGATATGAGTTAAAAGAAGACCAACAACTTGTAGCCAATTGCCACAAAATGCCATCTCAATTGTTTGATAAATTTCTTTCAAGTCCTTATGAATTGGTGCAAGATTGGGTGCTTGTTTTGGAAAAATTGCAAGAATTAAATCCAACTATCAACGTTGTTTTTACGGTTAGTCCTGTGCGTCATATCAAAGATGGGATAGTTGAAAATAATTTATCAAAAGCGCGATTAATTGAGGCAGTTCATCAACTTTCATACGAACCCAATTGTGCCTATTTCCCATCCTACGAATTGGTTATAGACGTTTTGCGCGATTACCGTTTTTTCAAAGAAGATAGAGTTCATCCATCTGCCGAAGCCATCAATTTTGTGTGGAACCATTTTGAAAAAACGTTTTTTGATGACACAACAATTGCATTGAATCGTTCGGTAGAAAAAGTAAACCAAATGAAACTTCACAAAGCAACTCAAAACATTGAGCAACATTTGGCACTCATTAAAAATAAAGAAGCCGAATTATCGCAAACCAATGCAAATATTGTTTGGATGGAATAAAATGACATTCTTTTGACACTTTTGAGCTGAGTTTTAGTATTTTTGTTTCGCAAAAAAAGTGCGTTAGCTATGATGGGACCGAAAAAAAGAAAAAGCGAAGAAAAAATTAAAATCACCAAAGAAAGTATACAACGAGCTAAGGGAATTTTTAGCTACCTACGTCCCTACCGCACCACCTACTTCATCGGTTGGATTTTCTTAGTTTTATCCACGTCTGCTGGTTTTGCATTTCCTTATTTGATGGGACAATTATTGGGAGGCACATCAACCGAACCAATGACGATGCAAAATTCCATTTCATCCATCAACATGAACAACATCAACAGTGTTGCTTTTGCACTTTTTGTTTTGTTTATTGGTCAAGCAGTGTTTTCCTATTTTAGAGTGGTTTTATTTACAAATGCTACAGAAAATGCCTTGCGCGATTTAAAAAACGACGCTTTTCATAAACTGGTTTACATGCCAATGGATTTCTTTAACTCCAATAAAGTTGGGGAGTTAACCAATCGCATTTCCAACGATATCACCCAAATTCAAGAAACATTGCGCACTACTGTTGCCGAGTTTTTCCGCCAAGCAGTTGTTGTGGTGGGCGGTGTTATTTTACTCTTTTTCTTCTCATGGAAATTGGCTTTAATTATGCTTTCTACCGTTCCTGTTATGGCAATTGTAGCCGTTATTTTTGGTAAATTCATCAAAAAATTATCCAAACAAGCGCAAGACCATGCAGCAGTTAGCAATTCGGTTTTAGAAGAAGCATTGATGGGCATTTCAAACGTAAAATCCTTTACCAATGAGTTGTTCATGTTCAATAAATTCAAAAAATCGACGCAAGAAATAAGAGATTTAAACGTAAAAAGTGGTTTGTGGCGTGGTGCATTCATCTCGTTCATCATTTTTTGTTTGTTTGGGGCCATCGTTTTCATCATTTGGCAAGGATTGCTGTTAACGCAAGGCGCAAACCCAGAATTGGCAAAAGGCGATTTCTTTTCGTTTGTTATGTACACCATCATGATGGGTGCTTCTGTGGGTACGTTACCTGACATGTATGCCAACATTCAAAAAGCAATTGGTGCCACCGAACATTTGATGGTAATCATCAACGATAAATCTGAAAAAGACAGTCATTCTGGAAAAGAAAAACCAGAGATTACAGGAAATGTGACTTTTGAGAACGTGGCGTTTTCCTATCCACAACGACCAGATGCAACGGTGCTTAAAAACGTTTCTTTTACTGCCAATAAGAATGAAACCATTGCTTTTGTCGGTCAATCGGGTGCTGGAAAATCTACGCTTGCTTCGTTGATTCTCAATTATTACTCCCTCAACGGTGGAAAAATCTTGTTTGACGGCATTAGTGAAACCGATATTGATTTGGAACATTTGCGCTCACACATTGCCATTGTTCCGCAAGAAGTGTTGTTGTTTGCGGGTACTATCCGAGAAAACATTTTGTTTGGAAACCCAACTGCAAGTGACGAACAAATTATTGAAGCAGCTCGTCAAGCCAATGCTTATGACTTCATTTCTTCATTTCCAGAGGGACTTGACACACAAGTAGGCGACAGAGGTATTCAATTATCTGGCGGACAAAAACAACGCATTGCCATTGCACGTGCCATATTGAAAAATCCAACCATATTAATTCTCGACGAAGCTACATCGGCACTCGATAATGAATCGGAACGTTTGGTGCAAGATGCCCTTGATAAATTAATGAAGGGTCGCACCAGCTTTGTCATTGCTCACCGTTTATCTACCATCAAAAATGCCGACAAAATTTTTGTTTTAAGTAATGGTGAAATTGTTGAAACGGGCAATCACGAAGAACTTTTGGCTCAAAAAGGTATTTATTCGGGATTGGTTGAAATTCAAGGATAAGGTTGGTTTTCAGTTATCAATAAACCAGTGTTTATAGTTTTTATGCTTTCACTCTCAAATTAGTGGATAATTCCGACATATTTGTAGTATGTTATTGAATCGTATTTTCATCGGAATGTTTCTTATTCCATTTGTTGTTGCACTGTGCAAACTTGCCTTTTGGGGGGATGTAAACATTTTTGAAAACATGGTTAACTCACTTTTTGAGGCTGCCAAAACAGGTTTTGAATTGTCGTTATTTTTAACTGGTGCCTTGTGTTTGTGGATGGGAATTATGAAAGTGGGCGAAGAAGGTGGCGCTGTTAAACTGTTATCAAAAGCTGTTTCTCCGTTGTTCTCCAAATTGTTTCCAGAAGTACCCAAAGATCATCCAGCTGTAGGTTCTATTATGATGAATTTTAGCGCCAATATGTTGGGACTAGACAATGCTGCTACTCCCATTGGTTTAAAGGCCATGAAAGAATTGCAAGAAATTAATCCTGATAAAGAACGAGCAAGCAATGCACAAATCATGTTTTTGGTGATAAACACTGCTGGTTTAACCATTATTCCGGTTTCTATTTTGGCGTTTCGTTCGGCAGCAGGCTCCTCCTCCCCTTCAGAGATTTTTATTCCTATTTTGTTTACCACCTTTTTCTCGCTTTTAATTGGTATTTCGGTGGTAGCAATCAAACAAAAAATTAACCTTTTCAATAAAACTGTTATCGCCTATTTGGGTGGAATGTCGGCTTTATTGGTTGGCTTATTGCTCTTAATTGTTTACAAACCACAATATACCGAATACGTTTCAAAAGTAGGAGGCAACATTTTTATTTTGGCCATCATTGTTTTGTTTATTGTACTTGCCATGCGTAAAAAAATCAATGTTTATGAAACTTTTATTGATGGCGCAAAGGGTGGATTTCAAGTAGCTATTGACATTATCCCCTACTTAGTGGCTATTTTGGCGGCCATTGCTTTGTTGCGTTCTTCGGGTTCGTTGGATGCCTTTCAAGATGGAATAAAATGGTGTTTGTATAACATTGGCGTGCATGCCGATGCTGTTGTTGATGCTCTTCCAGTTGCCTACATGCGTCCATTTAGCGGTTCGGGCGCACGTGGTTTGATGTTGGAAATTTTTGACACCTATGGCGTAGATTCATTCACCGCAAAATTGGCGGCCACTTTCCAAGGAAGCACTGAAACAACGTTTTATGTGTTGGCGGTTTATTTTGGCTCTGTAAAAATTAAAAATACCCGTTATGCAGCCGGCGCAGGATTAATTGCCGATATAGCTGCTGCAATAATTGCCATCATTATGGCGTTATTATTTTATCCTCATTGATGAACTATGTTTGGCATTTTTAAAAATAAAAAAAAGCAACCCGAAGCAGAAGTAAAACAAGAAATTGTTGCTTTAAAACCCATTGATTATGAAGCGAAAATTATATTAGCATGGGCAAAAGCAGTTGAGGGCGATGCAAAGTTTACTTTGTGGTTAAAAGACAATTATTTTGAGCTTTTTATGGCTACACAAGCCATTTATCTAAAGGAAGAAGCCCGCGATTGGTTGATGAAAAACGGATATGCACACCTCATGGCGTTTATCAATGCAGCAGAAGGCAATGAAGTGGCGCAAAAATGGTTAAAAGCCCATCAATTTGATTTATTGTACCACATGGCATTGGCCATTGAAAGTGAACAAGAAAGTTGGACTTGGTTGCTCAAAAATGCTACTCAAGATTTATTCATTCTCACAAAAGCTATCAAGGAAGTGAAAGATAAAATTGAAGAAAACCACAACGATATTCACTCGTTTAGAAAAGATCTTTAGAAATACAGCCATTTACCACTCCATTTGTTGCCCGTAACGATAAGCGTTGGGAAAGGTAATTTAAGGTAATTAAACTGTTTTACAATTGCTTTTAACCACTTGTTTTTAATTGGTATTTTACTAAAATCAATGTCCAACGAAAACAAAACTTGGCGTTGTGCTTTAAATGTTAGAGCAGAATTTCCAGTACTGACCGTATAAACATCGTCTATACCGTGCAATTTGGCTTCAACTCCATAACCAACAGAAAAACACAACCATTTTGGAAATTTTGAATTCTTCAAAAAAGCTCCCGGGCTAATGCTCATCCAATAGGTTTGACCGTTGTAATCTTTCAATAAACGTTCTGCAAAAGTGCCTCCCAAAGTGTTTGGACGGTATTGCGCATAGGGGGAATTGTGATAAGAAAATTTCAATATAAACCGTTGCTCCTTCCACGCCAATTGTTGCGCTAAATACATCCCAGCTCCCAAAGTATTTGCTCCCATATCGCTCCATGAAAACCCCCAACGCTGTCCCATAGCATCCAAACATTCTAAGGTAAATTGATAGCCAAAACCAACTCCAAAACCTAGCAATGCAGCATGTTTGTTTTGCCAACCTGCCCAGGTGTACATATCACCAACCAAATTTGAAATTTTATTGGCCGTATAAAAATGTCCCATCTTATCCATTTGCATCCACTCGCGTGAATCATCAAAAGTGTGAAAAGGTGCTTTTTCCATTCCTTTATACCACACTTGGTGCAAGCCGATCATGCTTCCTGCCCATGCTGCACCAACACCAACAGATACTCCAATGGTTCTGCCTTTATTAAATGTAAATGTTTGGGGTGATGAATTTATTGTGTGAACAGTTGGAACACTATCCTTTTGTCCAAAACAAATCAGTGAAGATAAAAATGCGGTTAATATGATAGTTTTCTGTAACACAAAACGAAAGTACAAAAAAAATCCCCCGATAAAAATACCGAGGGATTTATATTTTTAAGAAAACGTTTATTTCTTTTTAAACTGATTGATGGCATTCACCGTAAAATCGCTCAACACCAATTTTCCGCTCATACCAGCTCTTTCAGCCAACAATTCGTCCCAATTTTCTGTTCCTTGCCAAAATATTTGTTTCAACATAGCCATTGCTTCTGGGTTAGAATTTGCCAATTTGGTTGCCAACACATCAATTTCAGCATCCATTTCAGCAGCTGTTTCAAACAATTGAGCATACAACCCTTTACGATAAGCCCATTCAGCAGAGCGCCATTCAGTTGCATTGATAGCCAACTCGCTCATTGCTGAAACACCAATCTTACGTTCAACCGCAGGTCCAACCACAAATGGTCCGATTCCTACTGCCAACTCAGAAAGTTTTACATCTGCATTGCTAGTTGCAAAACAATAATCTACAGCCGAAGCTACACCTACGCCACCACCAACAGCTTTTCCGTGCACGCGACCAATAATTAATTTGGGTGCTTTTCTACAAGCATTAATCACCTTAGCAAATCCAGAGAAAAATTGTTTTCCAGTTTCCAAATCTTTGATGGAAATCAATTCATCAAAGCTAGCTCCTGCACAAAATGCTTTTTCACCCGAAGAACGAATAACAATCACTTTTACGGTATCATTATTTCCTAATTCTGTAATGGTATCTGCTAATTTTTGTAAGATTTTACCAGGTAACGAGTTGCTCAATGGATGCCCAAACTCAATAGTTGCAATACCAGATGCTGCAATTGAAAATTCTACGTGTCCTTGATCTACTGCTTGTGCTGTTGACATAAGTTTTAATTTATTATTCTTTGTTATCGTCTATTCTTTTAGTAAAACGCTCCACTTTTTCGTAAGTTCTTTCTTCCCCACCTTCTGTTGTTCTTCTACGTGGACGCAAAACTCTTTCAGAAGAAGAACCAGTGTTTTCACTTCTGTTGTAGCTAGAAGGTCTATCGTTATTATATCCTTCACTATTTCTTGGAGCACTGTAACCACCTTCACTACGTTGGTTGTTATATCCACCTTGGCGTTCACCACTTCCTTCAGAGCGATCTCTGTTGTATCCGCTAGGACGATCACCTCCTCTGTTGTCACGGTTATAGCCTCCTTGACCTCCGCGTTTTTGACCAAACGGTTTCTTCTTGAAAGACTTCTTTTCTTGAGGTTTTTCCACTTTTTTAGGGCGGTTTGTTTTAGGTGATGCAATTTTTACGTCAATTGCACGACCATTAATTTCAAGTCCATTCAAGGCTCCAATTGCAGTAATTGCAGCAGTAGGATCTTCCATTTCAACATAACCATAGCCACATGATCTTTTTGTATCTTTTTCAAATACAACATGGGCGTAACTAACTTCACCAAACGACGAAAAGGTAGTTTTTAAATCTTCAGAGGTGATTGACCAATCAAGATTTGCAATAAAAATATTAACCATCTAAACTAAATTATATATACCTAAAAATCTATTTATTTCAACGTGAAATTATCTTTACCAATTAAATTACCATCGCAGTAAATTTTAACGGTATAATTTCCTTTTTGAGCTTCTTCACCTCTCAAATCGTAATAAATTGCCATGCTTACAGCCTCACCTGTATAATCCACATCTTTTTTATCTGAATAAGCAATACTTCCTTGTTCAGTAGATAAAATATTAGATGCTCTATTTTGGAAAATAGTTCCATCAGGTTTTGTTACTTGCATATAAACAGGTTTTGTTCCTTTTGTGGCAATAGGATTCGCACCAATTGTAAAAGAAGACTTAATTTGAATTGTATTTTTTGCCTTGTCTGTTTCTGTTGTTGTATTGTTCAATTTTGAACGTAACGCTACAGAAGAAAAACCATAGGCTTGCAATTTACTTCCTTCTTTAACACGTGCATTTGATGCTTCTGCCTCTTGTTTAAAATTGTCGCGTTCTGCTGTTGTATTGGTCAACTCTGTTTTAGTTTGATCCAAATCAGAAGTCAATTTCAAATTCAACGTGTTCAATGAATCAATTTGATAAACATAACCTTTCATAATGTTTCTCAATGTTTCATTTTCTCTACGCATTTTTGCCAATTCAGCAGCCGTCCACTTGCCTTGCTTTACTTTTTCCATCAAATCTTTGATTTGATTTTTTTGTTCTTCAATCTCCGCTTGTTGTTGCTCGTTCAAATCACCTTGTTCTTTTGCTTTTTTCTCCAAAGCATCATAAGTTGCCAACATGTTTTTTAAATCTGCTGACAAATCATTGGAAATCTCACCTGTATATTGTGATAACATTTGTGACATGGTTTCCAATTGTGAATTGCTTTCACTCAACTCTGTACGTGTTGACGACCATAAATAAGTCATTACTCCGATTCCGGCTAATAAAACGATCAATAACAACGTGTTAAGACCATTTTTCTTTGGTTGTTCTACTTCTGACATAATCTAAATTATTAAACGTTTTATACTACAAAAATACATAATTCAATATAAAACGAAAAAAATAATATTTATTTGATACCTAATTAAAATTTAAATGTTTCCATGAATTTTGTTGTGAACTCCCCTTTTCTAAAGTCTTCGTTATCCATTAATTTTTGGTGGAATGGAATGGTTGTTTTTACACCTTCAATTACATATTCATCCAACGCTCTTTTCATTTTCAAGATCGCCTCTTCACGTGATTGAGCTACAACGATTAATTTAGAAATCATCGAGTCGTAGTTTGACGGAATGGTATATCCTGAATAAACATGTGTATCAATTCTAACACCTAATCCTCCTGGTGCGTGATACGTTGTGATTTTTCCTGGTGAAGGTCTAAAATCATTAAACGGATCTTCTGCATTGATACGACATTGAATAGCGTGCATTTGAGGGTAATAATTTTTTCCTGATATTTTTTCCCCTGCAGCAATTTTAATTTGCTCTTTAATCAAGTCGTAATTGATAACTTCTTCTGTAATGGTATGCTCAACTTGAATACGTGTGTTCATTTCCATGAAATAAAAATCACGGTTTTTGTCCACCAAGAATTCAATGGTTCCCACTCCTTCGTAATTCACCGCTTTACAAGCTTTAATTGCTGCTTGCCCCATGCGCTCTCTCAATTCGTCTGTCATATATGGAGATGGTGTTTCTTCCACTAATTTTTGGTGACGACGTTGAATAGAACAATCTCTTTCAGACAAGTGACATGCATTACCGTATTGGTCTCCAGCAATTTGAATTTCAATGTGGCGTGGTTCCTCAATGTATTTTTCCATATAAATACCATCGTTTCCAAAAGCGGCTCCTGCTTCTTGACGTGCAGAATCCCATGCGCCTTGAATCTCATCTTCCGACCAAACAATACGCATCCCTTTCCCACCACCACCAGCAGTAGCTTTTAAAATCACAGGATATTTAATTTTCTTAGCTGTTTTCTTTGCATCTTCAATGTCTTTCAACAAACCATCAGATCCAGGAATACAAGGTACACCTGCTGCAATCATTGTAGCCTTAGCACTTGCTTTATCTCCCATTCCTGCAATTTGTTCGGGTGTTGCACCAATAAACTTAATGCCACTTTCTTGACAAATGCGCGAAAACTTTTCATTTTCAGAAAGAAAACCATATCCCGGGTGAATAGCATCTGCATTTGTAATTTCAGCTGCTGCAATGATGTTTGGAATACTTAAATAGGATTTACTGCTCAAAGCCGGACCAATGCATACTGCTTCGTCTGCAAAACGTACAGGCAAACTTTCTTTATCAGCAGTTGAATAAACGGCTACTGTTTTGATTCCCATTTCTTTACACGTTCTAATAACACGTAAAGCAATCTCTCCTCTATTGGCAATTAATATTTTTTTAAACATAATTCTAACTGGTTAGCTAACAAAAAAAAAGGAGCGCTAGAGTCTCCTTTATAATTCTTTATTTTTTTTGATTAAGGTTCAACTAAGAACAATGGTTGATCGTATTCAACTGGAGTAGCATCATCTACCAAAACTTTAACGATTTTACCGCTAATTTCAGATTCAATCTCGTTGAACAACTTCATTGCTTCAATAATACAAACTGTATCTCCTGTATTGATTGTTTGTCCCACAGATACAAATGGATCTTTATCTACTCCAGGAGCACGATAGAATGTCCCAATCATTGGTGATTTAATAGTAATTAAATTTGAATTTTCTGCTGGAGCTGCCGCAGGTGTTGCTGGAGCTGCAGGTGTTGCAACTGGTGCTGGTGCTGCCGCTGGAACAGCAACTGGTGCTGGAGCTAATTGATGAACTGGAGCTGCTGCTTGCACAACAATTTGACGTTCAACCGGTTCAGTACCACATGCTTTAATTGTTATTTTGAAATCTTTTTGTTCAATTTCTACTTCTGTTACACCTGATTTTGCAACAAATTTTATTAAATCTTGTATCTCTCTAATATTCATTTTGAATAAATTTTATCTTGTAAATATACTATTTTTTTATGAATTGTATGCCCATTTAACATAAACTGCACCCCATGTAAATCCACCTCCAAAAGCAGATAAAATGACATTATCTCCTTTTTTCAATTGCTTTTCATAGTCCCACAAGCACAAAGGCAAGGTTCCCGCAGTTGTATTTCCATACTTTTGAATGTTGATCATCACCTTTTCTTTTGGCAATCCCATACGTTCTGCAGTTGCATCAATAATACGCAAATTTGCTTGGTGAGGCACTAACCAGTCTACGTCTTCACTTGACAAGTTGTTTTTCTCCATGATTTGTGCAGAAACTTCTGCCATGTTGGTTACCGCAAACTTGAAAACTGTCTTCCCTTCTTGCTTCACGTAATGCATACGTTTTTCAACCGTTTCAACAGACGCTGGATGTAATGAACCTCCTGCTGGTTGCAATAAATATTGACGGCCTGCTCCATCAGCATGTAAAATAAAATCTTTTACACCAAAACCTTCGTTATTTGGTTCCAATAAAACAGCTCCACCACCATCGCCAAAAATCACACATGTTGTGCGGTCTTGATAATCTAAAATAGCCGACATTTTATCTACACCAACTACAACAACTTTTTTGTAGCGTCCAGTTTCAATAAATTGAGCACCCGTTGATAAACCATAGATAAAACCAGAACAAGCAGCTATAAGGTCGTAGCCCCAAGCATTTTTCATTCCTAATTTATCACAAACCACGTTTGATGTGCTTGGAAAAGGATAATCTGGTGTTACTGTTGCAACAATCAATAAATCGATTTCCAAAGGATCAATTCCTTTCTTTTCTAAAAGACCTTTTACAGCTGCTGCGGCAATATCAGAACTACCTCCTTCGCGTAAGATTCTTCTTTCCTTAATCCCTGTTCTTGTTGTTATCCATTCATCCGAAGTATCAACGATTTTTGCTAAATCTTCGTTGGTTACAACTTCATCTGGAACATATCCAAAAACTCCTGTTATTGCTGCTGATATCTTTTCCATTTTAATTAAATGCTTCGTTAATTTTTGAAGGCAATTGTGACTTCGCTGTTTCATGTGCCAGCAAAATCATATTTTTCACTGCGATATCGTTGGATATTCCGTGACCAATAATAACATTGCCGTTGACACCTAAAACAGGCGTACCTCCATAATTTTCATAATTGAAACGGTTGAAATAAGCATCGTCTTTAATTCCTCTTTTTCTGAGGAGGCCATACATTCCTTCTGCTTGTTTCAATACAATGTTTCCAGTAAAACCATCGCACACAACAACATCTGCTTTACCAACAAATAAATCGCGTCCTTCAATGTTCCCAATAAAGTTCAATTCGTTGGATTCTGCTATTAATTTATGTGCTGCAACAGTTGCAATGTTTCCTTTCGATTCTTCTTCTCCAATGCTCAACAATGCCACTTTGGGTTGCTCGTTTCCAAAAACGTGTTTTGAATACAAGGATCCTAAAACTGCAAATTGTTGCAACACTTCTGGTTTACAATCCGAATTGGCACCAACATCTAATAAAATGGATTGACCTCCATCTATAGTTGGCATCACCGTTGTAATACATGGACGCAAAATATTGTTAATAGTTCCTAATTTAAAAATAGAACCAACCAACATTGCACCAGTGTTACCCGTACTTGCGAAAACATCAATTTCTTTTTGGGCTAACAAATCAAAACCGACGGCAATGCTGCTATTGGGCTTTGATGGAATAGCCTTTGTTGGGTGGTCGTGCATGGTAATCACGTCTGGCGCATGCACCACTTCGTAATCATTTGGATTTTCACCCAACGAAGAAAGGCCACTAAAGATTTGATCTTTGTCGCCTATTAACACAATTCGAGCATCAGTTGGCAATTCTTTTCTTGCCAAAACTGCACCAGAAATGTTTGCATCTGGAGCAAAATCGCCTCCCAAGATGTCTATACCAATCTTCATAAAGAAGCTTTACAGCTTACAAATTAAATCGCTACTTCTTTCTCAGCAACAACTTTCCCTTTGTAATACAATTTTCCTTCATGCCAGTATGCATGGTGGAACAAATGTGGCTGACCTGTTGTAGGACAAGTTGCTACATTGTTTGCTACAGCCTTAAAATGTGTTCTTCTTTTGTCTCTTCTTGTAGTAGAGACTCTGCGTTTTGGATGTGCCATTTTACTTTATAAATATTAAGTTTTTAATTCAAATTTTTTAAAATTGACCAACGTGGATCAATATCATCATCGGGAGTATCATCGTCGTCGTCGAAATCTTCATCTTCAAAATCGTCGTCATCAAAATCCTCCTCATCTTCATCGTATTCGTCCCAATCTTCCTCGTCTTCTTCGTTATTATTTACGAGGTATTGACTAAGAGCCGCTACCATTTCCTCATTACATTCACCTTCTTTGTGCACCATTCGTGATGGCAAAGCAACCGTAATAAGTTCGTAAATATACGGAGAAACATTCAATTCATAAGCTTCGGGAGCTAAAATTATTAACGATTCATCGTCTGATGTTTGTGTGCTCTGCTTAAAAATCAATTGAAACGAACCTTTAACAGGAACACTCAACGGATCATTACATCGATCACACAATGTAGAAACTTCTCCTTCACAAGAAAAATTTCCTACCATCATTGTTTCTTTTTTTTCGAGTACCAAGTCCACATGCACATTGGCTTTGTGGATAATTGAATACTCGATATCTTCAAAGAACGAATCTGAAATGTCAAACTCAAAAGTGTGACTTCCTATCTTTAAACCTACGAAAGGTATCACAAATTCACGCTTACTTCCCGCCACTTTATTCAAAATTGGACGGCAAAGTTAAGCAAATATAAATTAGAACAAAGTTTTTTATTGGAATTTTTATTTGTTTTTGTTGCTTTTTAACATCATTTCAACTCAATTTCTATTGAATTTGGTCTGTTTTCACTCAAAATTAATTTACTATCACCTTGAATTTTGTAATATTGAACTCAAAAAAATAAAATTCTGATGAAAGCATTTCTTACCATTCTCCTACTCGTTGCTTCCAATACGTTTATGACGTTTGCTTGGTATGGACATTTAAAATTGAAAGAATATAGTTGGTTTTCTAATTTTAGTTTATTCAAAATAATTTTGTTTAGTTGGGCCATTGCGTTTTTTGAGTATTCCATCATGGTACCAGCCAACCGAATAGGATTTGAAGGAACAGGCGGACCGTTTTCTCTTTGGCAATTGAAAGTTATTCAAGAAGTGATTACGTTGGTTGTGTTTACTGTTTTTACGCTTGTTTTATTCAAAGAAGAAACGTTTAAAACCAACCATTTGATAGGCTTTGTGTTTTTGATATTGGCTGTCTATTTTATTTTTAAGAAGTAAATGACAACTTATCGCTAATTTTGTAGCAAATCCTCAATAAAAATGGCTGGAATATACATTCACATTCCTTTTTGTAAGCAAAAATGCACGTATTGTGACTTTCATTTTAGCACCACCTATCATGCGTATAAAAAACGAATGATGGATGCCATTTGCAAGGAAATTGAACGTCAAAAAGATTATTTAAACAACCAATCCATCCACACCATTTATTTTGGCGGAGGAACACCTAGTTTATTAACTCACAACGAATTACATCAAATTCTTTCAACAATCCACGCTCATTTTGATACTTCGTTGGTCGAAGAAATAACGTTGGAAGCCAATCCGGATGATGTGACTATAACGGCTGTTGAACAGTGGAAATCATTAGGAATTAATAGATTAAGTATTGGTTTACAATCGTTTAAAGCAAGTGATTTGCAATGGATGAACCGTGCGCATTCGGTAGATGAAGCAAAAAAATGTGTTGAAATAGCAATCAATAGTGGAATTCCAAACATTACGGTGGATTTAATTTATGGCTTACCCAATTTATCCAACGAAGAATGGAAGAACCACATCGAAATGGCGGTCAATATGGGCGTGCAACACGTTTCGGCTTATTGTTTAACCATTGAACAAGGAACTGGGTTGAGTCATCAAGTTGCAAAAGGAAAAATAACGCCAGCAACCGAACAAAATCAAGTGGAACAGTTTTTAATTTTAGTTGAAACGCTTGAAAAATATGGTTTTGAGCAGTATGAAATTTCCAATTTTTGTAAACCCGGATTTGAATCCAAACACAATTCAAGTTATTGGAAAGGAATTGAATATTTAGGTATTGGTCCGTCGGCACACTCGTTCAATGGAACCTCACGTGCGTGGAATGTGCGCAACAATCACACGTATATGAACGCCATAGAAAACAACGAAATTTGGTGGGAGGAAGAAAATTTAAGTAGAAACGACCAATTTAATGAATTATTATTGATTGGTTTGAGAACATCGGCAGGTGTGAATCTAGAACAATTGAACCAGCTTTTGCCACTCACCAACGAATTTCAACAAACTATTCGTTCGTTTGAAAAAGAAGGATTGCTAACAAATAATAACAATCGCATTCAACTTACTAAAATCGGGCGTTTGCAAGCCGATAGAATTGCTTCGGATTTATTTAATGTGGAATAATTGCAATATTTAATTTTTTGAAACGTTGTTAATTGAAGAACCAGTTAGTAACTTTTTAAAATCTAAAATTATGCGTACTCTCCTCATTTCTACGCTTTTGGTTTTAGCTTCATTCACCAGTTGGGGCAACCAAAAAATCTATTCAAAATTGAATAAACTTTATTTAACCGACAGAAACAAATGTATGGAAGTTTCTAAAAAGTTGATTGCTAAAAAACCAACAACTTCAATTCCCTATTATTTTACGTCGGTGATTTATTACGACAAAAGCAAAGAATCACAAACGCTCAAAGGGGTGTATTTGCAGTTGTATCGCTCGGTAACCAATGCTGCTAAATTTGAAAAGTTGAGCAGTGAAAGCGAACGTTCTTTGGTGAATTGGGACGAACATCTAGTTTCGCTTAAAAACAGAGCGGTTCGGTTGGCTAGTTCCTTAAAAAAGAACGAAATGGATGATTTGAGTACTAATTTATTGGCTGGACTCAACAAAATTGAATCTGTTGCTGCAGAAAATGAAGTTGTAAAAGACGATGTTTTAAACGATGCTGATTTAGCACAATTTGAAAGTACGACTAAAAAAACAGAATCAGTCATCAACGAAGCCAGTGTACCTACGCATTTATTTTTTGGTATGCCATCGGGTAATGAGAATGTGCGTTCGTCTAACATAACTGAGGAACAAAATTTGCTGGCACTCATCAATGCTGAACGAGCAAAAAATGGTGCGCAACCGTTGACTTGGAGTGAAGACTTAGCGCGCGCATGTAGGTATCATGCGTATGACTTAGGAAGTCAAGGTTATTTTAGCCACGATTCTTATGATGTTTCCAACGGTAAAAAAACGATGGTGGGCACAACTTTTAACCGTATTGAAAAATTCAGCAAACGTGCAGTTGATGGTGAATGCATTGCTGCGGGAGGAAACACGGCTGAAAAAACATTTAAACAATGGATGGAAAGTCCTGGACACCGCAAAATCATTATGGACGCCGGCTCAAAAACCGTTGGAATTGGCTATCAAGTAGTAGAAAATAGTCCATTTGTTGATTATTGGGTGTTGGCAACGGGAAAATAATAAAATAATCTTTTAATTGTTAGTGGAAAGCTGTTTCGAGAAGGAACAGCTTTTTTTATGAACGTTTTTGGTGGTGATTTGTACGGATAAGAAAATAAAGCATCATGAAAACAATTGTATGTATCCTATGTATGGCATTGAGCACCTTATCTGTGTTGGCTGCCCATGAAGATGTTGTTCCATCAACAATTAAAAAAGTAACCATTTTTACAGAAGGCGCGCAAGTTTATCGAAACGCCTATTATTCGGTTGGAAAAGGGATTACAAAAATCATTATTGAGAATGTGAGTGATTTTGTGGACGAAAAAAGCATTCAGGTAAAGGCAACAGGTGACATTGTGATTTTAGACACTCGTTTTTCTATTTACCAGCCACAACCCGAAGAATTTAAGTTGGAAGGATTGCCACTAAAAATTGTAAAAGAAATTGAACAATTATCCGACTCTATTGAAACGGTCAATTTTTCCATTCAAACCATTCAAAATGAAATTGATGTATTGAATGCCACTAAAAACATTTTAATCAACAATGGTGCTGTAAATGGCAAAGGTAAAGTCAATGATTCTATTGGACTATTGAAAGCAACGGTTGATTATTACCTTTTAAAAATGAACGAACTCAATGCTAGTATCGGGAAATTGAACTTAAAGAAAGAAGAAAAAATGCGCTTAAAGAAGAAATTAAACGAGCGCTTATCTTCATTAAAATCATATCAAAACAGCAATAATTTAACGCCAAAAAAAATGGGACCAATTCCACGAATTGTTATCACAGTTCAAGCCAATGTAGATGTAAAAGGGAAAATTGATTTATCCTACATTGTTTCAAATGCTGGATGGACACCATCGTATGACATTATGAGTGATATTGAAAATGGAAAAGTACTACTCAACTACAAAGCTCAAGTGTATCAAAACACGGGTGAAAAATGGGAGAATGTTTTACTTTCTATTTCTACCAATAATCCCTATCAAAATAAAACAAAACCCGAGTTGCATCCGTGGTATATTAGTTATTACAACAACTATTATCAGCAACCTGCAACTCCACAACCTGTATCAATTGTTAAAACAGAGAGTCTTCAAAAAACAAGCTCCAAAGCAGAAGTTGCCACCAATTATGACAGTGATGAAGCAGCACTATCAGCAAGTGATTTTACGCAAGTAATCAATCGAACAATTTCGGCAGAATTTGCCATTAATTTACCTTACACTATTGAATCCAACAATGAACCTCACATTGTTTTGATTAGTAAAAATGAATTGAATGCTTCATTTTTGTATTATACAGTTCCAAAATTGGACAATCACGCCTATTTAGTGGCGCGATTAACAAAATTGGAAGAACTGCAATTGGTTCCAGCAAGTGCTTCTATCTTTTTTGAAGGCAGTTACATGGGCGAGACATACATCGATCCTAGCTCCATGTCGGATACCTTGAATTTAAGTTTAGGCAAAGATCCAAACATCATTGTAAAACGCACCAATTTGAAAAACGATGTCAACAAAAAAATTGTAGGTAATCAAATAGAACAAACGTTTGCTTACCAAATCGAGGTAAAAAACTTAAAATCTAAAAACGTTGAAATAATTGTTGAAGACCAAATTCCGGTTACTCAAATAGGCGAAATTGAAATTGCATTGCTAGACAACTCAAAAGCAAAATACGATGCCGTTACTGGTAAATTGGAATGGAATTTAAAATTGCGTCCGAATCAAATGGATGTGTTAAAATACAAGTGTCAAATCAAATACAACAAAGAAAAACAGCTTGCATTGTAAGCAAATACAACTAACAAAGCCGTTAGGAAGCAAATTCTTAGCGGCTTTTCACTGGATTTAAGCCCATTTCTTTACCCAATTTGAGCATTAACGCAAAAGCTGCTTCGTATTCATTGGGGATTTCGCCTTCCAAAATTGCTTCTTTGATTTTACTTTTGATATCGCCAATGGCTTGGCAAGGTTCCAAATTAAACGTTTTGATAATTTCCTCCCCTCCTACTGGCGGTTGAAAATTTCTGACCTTGTCTTTTTCTTCAACGGCTTTCAATTTTTCGCGTACCAACTCAAAATTCTGACGATAACGTTTTACTTTGAATTCATTTTTTGAGGTAATATCAGCATTGCATAAAGTCATTAAATCGTCAATATCATCACCTGCTTCAAACAACAATCGGCGAACTGCTGAGTCGGTAACATCCCCTTTTACCAATGAAATCGGTCGCAAATGCAAACGCACCAATTTTTGAACGTATTTCATTTTGGCATCCAAAGGCAATTTTAAACGAGCAAAGACTTTAGGCGTCATGCGCGCACCAATTTCTTCATGTCCGTGAAAGGTCCAACCAACTTTAGGATCAAATCGTTTTGTGGGTGGTTTTGCAATATCGTGCATAATTGCTGCCCAGCGCAACCATAAATCATCGCTGTTTTGTGCAACATTATCCAATACTTCCAAGGTATGGTAAAAATTGTCTTTATGCGATTTACCATCGATGGTATCCACGCCATGAAGCGCCACCATTTCTGGAAAAAAACGATGCAACAATTTGGTTGAGAACAACAATTTAAAACCGCGTGAAGGCTCATCGGATAAAATAATTTTATTCAATTCATCCATGATACGCTCGTTGGAAATAATCTCCAAACGTTCCGAATTTCTTAAAATTGCTTCCAAGCAACTGGCTTCTATTTTGAAATTAAGTTGCGAAGCAAATCGAATGGCGCGCATCATTCTAAGCGGATCATCGCTAAAGGTAATATCAGGGTCTAAAGGTGTTCGGATGATTCCTTTTTCCAAATCGCCGATTCCATTAAAAGGATCTATCAACTCACCAAAATTGTGGTCTTGCAACGAAAAACCCATAGCATTAATGGTAAAATCGCGTCGGTTTTGATCGTCTTGCAACGTGCCGTTTTCTACAATAGGTTTGCGAGAATCACGTTGATATGATTCTTTTCTAGCACCTACAAATTCCACATCAATGTCTTTGTATTTAAAAGAAGCTGTTCCAAAATTCTTAAAATAGGCAACTTTTTTTACACGCAATTTTTCGGCTGCTTTTTGTGCCAGTTCCATTCCGCTACCTACAACAACTATATCGATGTCTTTTCTGCTTCTCTCCAAAAAAGTATCGCGCACAAAGCCACCAATCACATAGACTTCCAAGTTTTCTTCTTTGGCAATCTGACGAATGACCTTAAAAATAGGGTGCGATAAATTTTTAGAATAATCTTTCATTATCAATTAAGAAGATTAATCTTCTTGAATATTTCTGTATTTAAAACCAAGACGTTTACCAATTGCCGATTGATCGTTATGGCCAATGGTTTGAACTTGGTCAACATTTAATTCTTGCATCATTTCATAAGGCGGAACAAATAAATCTGCTGAAATGGCATAAGCAAACGACACTTGAATAATGTGACGAATGGATTCTTCTCTCCAATCGCCTTCTGCCAATTCTTTGAACAAAAATCCAAGTTGACCGCTTCCTTCCACAAAAAATTTACCTTCTTTGTTAACGAAAATGCGACCAATTAAGTGTCCCAAGTCGTTCAATCTATTTTGCAAAAACGATTCTGCCAAAAAGTTATAGATATGAATAATTCCAAAAAATCCTCTATTTGGATTTTCTTTCAAATAATCAGTTTGCCACAATGGATGTTCGTCGGGTAAACGGAAAATATTGGTATGCACTTGATACACCAACACATCGCTTCCAACATAGGTATGAAATTCATTTTGCCCCCGTTCAACAATCGACAAGCGAATGCGCGTATCATCAACCTTTGTTTTCAGTAAATCAATTTCACTTCTCACCAAATCTTTAAACTCGTTAAAAGCATTGAGTGAATATGCATACACATCTTGTTTTAAGCAAGCTTTTTCCAACAAAAGGTTTACAATTTGCTGGGAATTCAAATCCATGGATTTATCCGACTTTTTTTGGGTCATTTTAATATGCTTTTGCAATAACTACACGTTGTTTTGACGGTTTTCCTGTCACCATACAAACACCTGGTTCTGATGCTTCAAAAGGAATACAACGAATGGTTGCTTGTGTTTCTTCTTTAATTTTTGCTTCTGTTTCAGCAGTTCCATCCCAATGCACTAAATAAAAACCACCTTTTTGTGCCAATTGCGTTTTAAATTCTTCGTAAGTATCTACTTGGTGTAAATTTTCATTTCTAAATGCCAACGCTTTTTGGAACAAGTTGTTTTGAATTTCATTCAATAAATTTTGAATAAAATTAGCCAATCCGTCAAAGCTTACAACTTCTTTTGTTTTGGTATCACGGCGAGCTACTTCAATGTTTCCGTTTTGCATATCGCGAGGTCCCATTGCCAAACGCACCGGAACACCTTTAGCTTCGTATTCTGCAAATTTCCATCCCGGACGTTTATTTTTATCTGCATCGTATTTAAACGAAATGCCCAAAGCTCTTAATTCGGCAGCCAATTCGTCAAACTTTTTACCGATTGCTTCGTATTCTTCATCGGTTTTAAAAATAGGCACACCCACAACTTGTATAGGTGCCAATTTTGGAGGCAACACCAACCCTTCGTCGTCTGAATGCGTCATGATTAACGCTCCCATTAAACGTGTTGAAACACCCCATGAAGTTGCCCAAACGTGTTCTTGTTTTCCTTCATCGTTGCTAAATTTCACATCAAACGCTTTAGCAAAATTTTGTCCCAAGAAATGAGAAGTTCCTGCTTGCAGCGCTTTTCCATCTTGCATCATTGCTTCAATGCATAACGTATCATCAGCTCCAGCAAAACGTTCACTTTCCGATTTTCTACCTTTGATAACAGGCATGGCCATAAAGTTTTCTGCAAATTCTGCATACACTTCCAACATACGTTCTGTTTCTTCATAGGCTTCTTGTTTTGTAGCATGAGCTGTATGCCCTTCTTGCCATAAAAATTCGGCAGTACGTAAAAACAAGCGTGTACGCATTTCCCAACGCACCACATTTGCCCACTGGTTGATAAGAATTGGTAAATCGCGATACGATTGAATCCAACCTTTGTAGGTATTCCAAATGATGGCTTCTGATGTTGGACGCACTACTAATTCTTCTTCCAATTTTGCTTCTGGATCAACTATTAACTTCCCTGGATTTTTATCGTCTGTTTTTAAACGATAATGGGTAACAACAGCACATTCTTTGGCAAAACCTTCTGCATTTTTTTCTTCTGCCTCAAATAAACTTTTGGGAACAAACAACGGGAAGTAAGCATTTTGGTGCCCTGTTTCTTTAAAACGTTTGTCGAGTTGCGCTTGGATTTTCTCCCAGATTGCGTAGCCATACGGTTTGATAACCATACAACCTCTTACCCCTGAGTTTTCTGCCATATCTGCTCTATCAATGGTTTCGTTGTACCATTTTGAATAATCCTCTTCCCTTGTAGAATATTTTTGAGACATACTATTCTGAAAATTTATTTGTTAAAATGTGTTTAAATTCAAACTTGTGATTTGCAAATTTATAAATTTCATTGTACTTTTAAAGTATAATTTACGTAGCTATGAAATATTTCATTCCATTAGTCGCATTATTGAGCTTGATTTTCACATCTTGTTCAACAACAAAATATTTTGACACAGATGACATTTACTCTGTAAGAACTAGTGAGTTGCCAGTTGGTGAATCTACAGCCGACGAAACTTCGTATGCAGCTTTCAAAGCACGTAAAGAAGGAAAAACAAACGATCGAATGACTTATGCCGATGAAATGGCTTTGGTAAATCGTCAAAATTGTTTGGAACAATGGCGTTGGACCAGTGATTGTGGTTGCTCGTATTCTGAATGGTCGCGTTACAGCCGTTTCTCGCCCTACAATAGATATGGTGTAATGGGAAGAAATCATTATATGTTTAGCAACATGTATGCTTATTCAAGTTATTTCCCTGGTTCCTCTATGGGAATGGGTTATTATTATGGACATCTATACCACCAACCTACTTTTAATTCATCTTCTTGGGGGTATTATGGATGGGGACACAACATGTATTCTCCTTATTACAATATGTATGATCCATATTATAACATGTATGCAGGAGTAGGAAAATATTATGGCCCTTATAATCCTTATGGTTTTGGCGGTTATTACGGAATGGGAGGATATTATACACTTGGAGGATACGGATATGGTGGAAATAGTAATGGTTGGAGCAATGGAAATTATTCCACATCCAATGTGATTAGAGGTCACCGTGGAACAAGTTCTGGTTACTACAATCCAACTGGAAGAACGTATTCACCAGGCACTTTAAAGTCTACAGAAGCAACTGGAAAAGTTGTTGCGCCAAGTACTAATTCTGCTGGTAAACCAACGGGTCGACCTGCAACTTCAACAGTTGTGAGAGAGGTTGGAAGTTCAGACATTGTTAGACCTTCTAGAGGAAATGTAGGTACAGTTGAGAACTCGCGTGTAGTATTGCCTTCGCGCACAACAAATGGAAATGGTACTACATCACGTCCAAACACAGCTGTGAGCAGACCAACGTCTAGCCCAGAATATGGTAGAACCTATCCAAACAGAACAGCAACACCAAGTAATTCCATACCAAATTCAACAATTCATAGAAATACAAATTCTGATTTTTCTAGACCCAACACAACGGTTAGAGAACCATCGTTTAATTCTTCAGCGCGACCAGAACGTTTTAGCACACCATCATCCACACCAAGTAGCCGTTCATCAAGCGGAAGTTATAACAATACCAACTCAGGAAGAAGATAAATTATATGCACAAACACCCAAAGTCAGTTTCAACTTTATTTATTCTATTAATAGCAACTTTTAGTTCTTTTGTTAACGCACAAAACGATGCTGATTTATTCATTTACTCAAAAGAATACTATGAAGGAAGTGCTCGTTTTAATGCCATGAGTGGTGCATTTGGTTCGGTTGGAGCTGATATTAGCGCAGCACAAATTAATCCAGCTGCCATGGGGCGTTTTTCATCATCGCAAGTTAGCATTTCCTTGGGTTCTACAATCAACAACACAACGGCTGATTTTATGTCAACCAAATCAAAAGACTTAAAATCAAGCTTTTCCATTCCTTCAATTGGACTTGTTTTTACAAAAGATTTATCCAATAAAAACAAAGGAGACATGTATTCTCAGTTTGGAATTGGCATGAATCGACTCATTAATTTTAGGCAAAACACCACCATTGAGGGACAGCAATTTCCTTCACTATTAGATAATTTCATAGGGCAAGCTCAAGGTTATTATCCTGAAAATCTAAGTGCCGCATTTCCTTTTTCCACATCATTAGCTTGGGAATCGTATGTGATTAATTTTGATGAAAACAATGTGGGTTATACGTCTTACCTCAACAGTGGGGATATGCAGATGAAACGAACAATTGAAACCACTGGAGGTGTTAATGAGTTTTTTCTATCTTACTCTCGCAATCGTCTAAACAAGTTGTACTATGGTGCTTCATTGGGTTTGCGCACTTATAGCCGTACTGACGCTTATGTTCATTCAGAAGATTTAGTTCAAAAGGACACATTTTTTGTTGGATTTGATTATAAATACCAGCTAAAAACCAGTGGATATGGTGCTAATTTGAAATTGGGTGTAATTTACCTTGTCACCGATGGATTTAGAATTGGAGCGTCTATTCATACACCTACAATAATTTCACTTACCGATAAATGGACGGCTACCATGACCGGACGTTTTAATGGAGGGCAAAATGTTAGTGTTCCACAAGATTTAGTGCCAGAAGGCCAATACAAATACCGCATGATTACACCATTCAAAGCTAACGTTTCGGCATCGTATGTAATTGGGATGAGTGCATTAATTAGTGCCGATATTGAATATTTGGGATACAACCAAGCACGTTTAAAATCAACACGTGATATCACTTATCAAGCGTATGATTTTAAAATTGAAAATGCGGATGCTAAAAAACGATTGACCAATGCTGTCAATTTTAGACTGGGTGCTGAATACAATATTCAACAAAAACTTTTTATACGTGCAGGAATGGCTATTTATGGCAGCGCATATAAAAAATCTGAAAACGTTGATCCCCAACCAGATTTATCCTTTAGCGGAGGATTGGGTTATAAATTTGGACGTTTTAGCATAGATTTGGCTTATGTAAACCGAGCAATGAAACGTGTTTATTATCCGTTTACAGGAAGTAATACAGCTAATACAAAATTATCCTACAATTCAATTACTGTTTCCGGCACTATTCGATTTTAGCAATCGTTTAACTTCGTATTCGTAAGTAGTGCTTTTAAGTTTTGCTTCAATCCAAGCCGTTAAATTAAAGTACTCCAAAATTGCTTGTTCGTGTTTGTCGTTGAACAATTCTTCCACATTTTCTTTGAGCGATTTAAAAATGGTGTATTGTTCTTCGGGTGTGTTTGTTTTTGAAAGCTGTTTGATGGTTTTAATCAACAATGTTTCTGTTTCGTAATCACGTTCACGTTTTGATAGATAACGGTTTACTGATTTGATGGCATATTCGGCAAAATCATAATTTCCTAATTCAAAGTGCAAAACCAAGTTGAAAATACGTGCGAAACTAAAAATATCTTGGCGCACAATTTTCTCGTTATCGTTGAGAATTTCGTTGACACATAAAAGCGCTTTTTTATATTCTCCAACAGCAAAATAACTCACCGATTTGTAGTAACTAAACATAATGCGTTGTTCTTTTGTGAGTGTATCTTCATATTCTATTACAAAATCCCCTATATTATCGATTAGGCGAATCGTATCTTGAAATTTCCCTTGACGTTGAAGCAATAAAAATTCCATCAAATAGGAATTGGATAAAATGCGAATTTGATGACTAACCGACTTAAATCCTTTTTCTTCTTTCAAATTGCGCATATCCACAATCAACTCTTCTGCTTGTTTAAACTCTTGTCCGTCAATATAACAACGCAACAAGTGGGTTAAGCATTGAATGTAGCGTGTTGCCAAATCTGCTTTAATAATTGGATTTTTATCCAAAACAGCGCGCGTTTTATTGAAATACAAGTAGCTGTCTTCATAATCTCTGTTTGTTGCAGCACACAATCCTTTGATGTAATAGCACATAGAAGTGGCACGAACAGACAACGCGGTATTTTTACCTTTAATTAAATGATAATCAGCAATGGCAGCCACTTGTTCTTCTTCTTTCTTACTGCGAATAAAACCTCCCGAACGAAAGATATTATTGATGCGTGAATATATAATTTGGTATTCGGCTAAATTTCGGAGTTTCTCTACAACTTCAATTTCTTCTTTTATCAATTCTTCCAATAAAACTTCATTTAAAGTTTCTTGAAGTCCGTCTTCAATTAACCATTTCTCCCACGAGATAATTTCATTCCAGTAATAGAAATCTTCTGTGCTTTTTGCCAACTCTTTTACACGTTGAATGTATTTTTCACATTCTTTATATAGTGCTTTACTAAAAAGAATTTCAATATTTTTTATTTCAAGCTTTAGAATACTACCTGGCGAGTCTTCACTATAGAAATTACGAAGACTTTTGAGAATCAATTTATACAAATAGTTTTTCTCCGACGATAAATGTTTGATAAACACTTCGTTTTTAAACTCTTCTTTGAGCGCTTCTTCATCGTATTCTTTTTGCGCATCGATGAAGTCAAAAATTTTAATGTAATTTTTTTCTCCTGCTTGTAATGAAGATGATAGTTTAAAGAATCGTTTTTCAGATTTTGACAACGATTTGACTAGCTTAAACAATTCATTTGAAGGTTTCATTGAGTGTGTGCTATTTGAAAATTCACTACAAAAATACAATTTATCTTTGAAATCCTAAAATTACTTTTTTATAACTATTTACAGCCTTAATAAGCTATTCAGATGAATACATCAACTTCTTCAACTACCTTCAAAACTGTTAATAAATCCCGATTAAATTCTCAATAATATTTATTATTTTTGTTTTCCTAATAATTATTACAGTTCAAGATGACTTCATTTTTTTCCGATTTCTTTAAACAATTTGCACACGGTTTTGAATTGCCTTTACAAAATTTGATTCTTGTATTTTCAGTCATACTTCTCATCATCTTGTTATCGCCCATTTTATTAAAAAAGCTCAACATTCCTGGAATTATTGGGTTAATCATTGCTGGGGTAATTATTGGACCCCATGGTTTCAACGTGATTGAGAAAAACTCTGCCATCGATTTATTTTCACTCATTGGCTTGCTCTATATTATGTTTATTGCTGGTTTAGAGCTGGATATGAATGAATTTATGGTCAACAAAAACAAAAGTTTGGTATTTGGATTTTTCACCTTTATCATTCCACTTTCTGTTGGCTTCCCTGTAGTACACTACTTTTTAGGCTATGACTTTGACACAAGTTTTTTAACCGCGAGTATGTTTGCTACGCATACACTTGTGGCCTACCCAATTGTGAGTAAGCTGGGGGTTTCTAAAAACAAGGCCGTGCCTGTTGCTGTTGGAGGAACCATCTTAACGGACACCGCCGTTTTGATTATTCTTGCAGTTATCATTGGAAAAGCACACGGAAGTTTAAATGCTGCATTTTGGATACAATTATTGGTGTCTTTAGCAATATTTTCAGCCATCATGTTTTTAGTGATACCACGCATTGCTGCTTGGTTTTTTAGAAAATTGGAGAGTGAAAAACATTCGCACTACATTTTTGTATTGTCGGTTGTGTTTTTTGCGGCCTTTCTTGCAGAAGTGGCGGGTGTAGAACCAATTATCGGTGCATTCGTTGCCGGATTGGCTTTAAACAAATTGATACCTCATTCGTCTGCATTGATGAACCGAATTGAGTTTATGGGAAATTCTTTGTTCATCCCATTTTTCTTGATTAGTGTGGGAATGTTGGTGGATGTAAAAGTTATTTTTAGTGGTTGGAATGCTTGGATAGTTGCAGGAACATTAACAGCAGTTGCAATTGTTTCAAAATGGCTTGCTGCTTATGTTACCCAAAAAACTTTTAAATTCAATCGTCCTCAACGCCAACTTATTTTTGGTTTAAGTAGTGCACACGCCGCTGCTACGCTGGCTATTATCTTGGTTGGATACAACGTTGTTTTAGGGACAGATGCTAATGGAAATCCTATTCGTTTGTTGGATGACAATATTTTAAATGGGACCATTATCTTAATATTAATCACATGTATTGTTGCATCTTTTGCTACCGAAAAAGCAAGTAAAAAGTTATTGCAATTAGCAGAAGAAGAAAATGGAACAATTGCAGATAGTTCTTGGGCTACAGCAGAACAAATTTTAATTCCAATAGACAATGTTGGTAAAATTGAACGCATCTTGCAATTCTCTAACTTGATTCGCAATAAAAAATCTGAAAATCCTATTTCTGTTCTTACGGTAGTTTCCAACAACAGCGATGCAGAATCGAATATTGTGCGTGCAAAAGGACGTTTGGAAGACATTGTAAAAGAAGCTTGTGCAACAGAAACAAAGGTCAAAGTTCTTACCACCATTGACCACAACGTTGCAAGTGGAATTGCGCGTGTATCCAGAGAAATTGTTGCCGACCTCATCATTTTGGGGTGGCCACATCAAGCTGGATTTTTTGAGAAAATTTTAGGTGACAGAATGGATAGTATTATCGATCAAACGTATAAAACAACGTTTATCTGTCATTTTGAAAAAGCGTTGACAACCACCAAACGTATTGTTGTAGTTGTTCCTCCGTATGCTGAGTTGGAAAAAGGTTTTTCAATGTGGGTTGAAAAATTAGTGCGCCTTTCTCAAGAATTGAGCATTCCAATTTTAGCGTATTGCAATGTTGAAACAGAAAAATCATTGCATAAGCATTTCCAAGAAAAGAAATATGCAACGCAACTTCAAGTAAAAGAATTTGATGATTGGGAAGATATTTTAATTCTGTCAAAAGACATCAACAAAGATGATTTGTTTGTTTTGGTTTCTGCACGCAAAGGAGCTCCATCTCACATGAGTATTTTTGATAATCTTCCTTCTAAGATGGAAAAATACATGCAAAACAATAATTACATGGTTATCTACTCGCGTCACATTGATGAGTTAACCGACGAAGGTTATCACGATATTTCTTCCGAACCAATTACTAAAAGTATTGAAGTGGTGCAAAAAATTGGGAAGGGAATTAGTGAAATCTTTAAAAAAGACAACCAATAAAACTTGCTAAAACTAATTGTACGATGAAAATAAACGGTCACGGCCATATTTTGCCAGAACCCAATGAGGTTCCTCAATTTTTAAAAGATAAGCATTTATTTTCCATCGACGATGACAAGAAATTCATGCGTCAAGGAGATTGGAAACGACCAATTACCGATCCTAGCTTTTTTCTGCAAGACAAATTAGAATGGATGGAACGCCACCAAATAGACCATGGTGTAATGCTTAACCTATCGCAAATTTATTGCAATGGCTGGAGTCGTCAAGATACATCCGATACCATTCGTTGGCAAAATGATTTTAATGCGAAAGTACAGCATGAACATCCTGATAAATTTACCTGTGGTTTTGTGGTGCAGCCCTTGCATTTAGAAGATGCGTTGAAAGAAATGGAGCGCAGTGTAGAAAAATTGAAATTGCCACTTCTTTGTTTACCGACACATTTTTTAAATGCTGATGGAGAATGGCTTTCGGTGATGGACGAATCGGTGTATCCTATTTTTGAATTGGCTAATCATTACAAATTGGCTGTTGAAATCCACCCCTACGACGGTGAGAAAATGGTGAATCTTAAAGACGAATACTGGCGTTTTCACTTGGTTTGGATGATGGCACAAACAGCCGATGCTTTGCACTTATTTTCGTTAAAAGATTTTGTTTCGCGTTTCCCAGATATACGCACTTGTTTTGCTCATGGCTGTATGTTGGGGCAAGCCAATTATGGTAGAAGATTGCAAGGATTTGACGGACGCCCAGATTTGTTTGAAGGCACAAGAGACCCTCGCAATACTTTGGGACATCCCAACGTTTATTTCGACACATTGGTGCACGATGCCTATACGTTGCAACTTTTGAAAATCAGAGTGGGCTCCAATCAAATTGTGGCCGGTTTGGATGATCCTTATCCATTGGGAGAAATGGAAGGTGTGGCGCGTTCTTACCCTGGGCGAGTAATCGATTATGCGGTAAAAGCAGGCATCATCACCCAACAAGAGTCTAACGAAATTTGGAGCACTAACGTGGCGCGTTGGATAGGAAAACCAGAACTTTTAAACTTGAAAAAGTAAAATAGTTGAAACAAAGAATTGCTTTTACTTCTTAAGACTTTTTAGTATCTTTGTGCTAAATTTTAAATCAAATATATTATGTATCCAGCAGAGGTAGTTGAACCAATGATAAATCAGTTAACTTCCGTAGGGTTTGAAGCAATCACTACGCCAGAAGGAGTTGACCAAGTAATTAATAATACAAACGGAAGTTTGCTTGTTGTTGTAAATTCTGTATGTGGATGTGCAGCAGGAAATATGCGTCCTGGTGTAATTGAGTCGTTGAAAAATGAAAAAACACCATCTAAATTAGCAACAGTTTTTGCAGGGGTTGATAACGAAGCAACTGCACAAGCAAGAAAATATTTTCTTCCTTACCCTCCATCTTCTCCATCTATTGCTTTGTTCAAAGATGGTAAGTTGGTACATTTCTTAGAGCGTCACCACATTGAAGGTGCAACTCCAGAAATGGTAGCAGGAAACTTAGCAGCTGCATACAATCAGTTTTGCTAATAAAATTCTAAAAAATTTAAAGCCCTCCCAAAAAGAGGGCTTTTTTTATATTCCTACCACACCTGAGCGGCTATGCGTTCAATTAAATCGCCTTTGCCCATGCTGTAATAATGTAACATTGGAACGCCAGCCTCTTTCAACTCTTTGGATTGCTGAATGCACCACTCCACTCCCACTTCTTTGACTTGATCGTTGTTTTTACACTTCATTACCGCTTTTACCAAATCATCGGGTAAATCCACATGAAAACGGTGTGGAATTAAATTCAAGTGCTTTTGAACAGAAATTGGTTTTAGCCCCGGAATGATTGGAACATTGATGCCATACGCTCTGCATTTCTTTTCAAATTCAAAAAACGATTGGTTATCAAAAAACATTTGGGTTACCAAATAATCGGCGCCGTTCTCAACTTTCTTTTTTAGGTAGTATAAATCTTGTTCCAAACTTGGCGATTCCATGTGTTTTTCGGGGTAACAAGCTGCTCCAATGCAAAATTTTGTAGAACTAGTATTTTCCAATTCATCGTCTAAATATTTTCCTTGATTGAGTTCACTTACTTGTTTCACCAACTCGGATGCATAGGCATGTCCCTCTACTTCTGGCTTGAAATAATGTTCACTTTTAATTGCATCGCCACGCAAAGCCAGTACGTTTTCTATTCCTAAGAAATCCAAATCTATCAACAAATTTTCAGTTTCTTCTTTGGTAAATCCTCCACATAAAATATGCGGCACGGTGTCTATTCCATACTTGTTTTGAATGGCAGCACAAATACCTACTGTTCCGGGACGTTTTTTCACCACTTGTTTTTTCAACAAACCGTTGCCTGCGTCTTTGTACACAAATTCTTCGCGCTGATACGTTACGTTGATAAACGAAGGATCAAACTTCAACAAAGGGTCAATATTTTCAAAAATTGTTTGTAAATTGCTCCCTTTTAACGGTGGCAATATTTCAACGGAAAACAACGTATTGTTCCCTCTATTTGCTAATTTATCAATAACTTTCATTTTATTCTTCTGCGTAATTTGCGTTTAACCATTTTCTTGCTTCATCCAACGAAATGCCTCTTCGTTGTGCATAATTTTCCAATTGATCGTCTTTAATTTTACCTAGACCAAAATATTTGGAGTTTTCGTTGGCAAAATAATAACCACTCACCGATGCAGCTGGCCACATGGCACAACCTTCCGACAATTTAACACCAATTGTTTCTTTTACTTTTAACAAATCCCAAATGGTACGTTTTTCCAAATGGTCGGGACATGCGGGATAACCTGGTGCAGGACGAGTGCCTTTGTAGGCTTCATCAATCAATTCTTCATTGCTCAATTTTTCATCAGGTTGATAGCCCCAAAAATCAACGCGTATTTGATGGTGCAAGTATTCAGCAAAAGCTTCGGCTAAACGGTCGGCTAGTGCTTTCACCAAAATGGAATTAAAATCATCGTTGGATGCTTTGAACTGTTGTGCCAATTCATCGCAACCAAAACCAGCAGACACACAAAAACAACCAATGTAATCTTGAATCCCAGTTGCTTTCGGTGCTATAAAATCGGCAATTGAAATATTAGGAATACCTTTTCCTTTTTTTCCTTGCTGACGAAGGGTTAAAAATTGAGTAATTACCTCGCCTTGTTCGTTATACAGTTCAATGTCGTTGTCATTAACTGTATTGGCTGGGAAAATTCCAAAAATATATTTGGCTACAAACAATTTTTCATCAATGATTTTTTGCAACATGGCTTGTGCCTCCTGATACAACTCCGATGCTTGCTCGCCTACCACCTCATCAGTTAGAATGTCTGGAAATTTTCCGTGTAACTCCCAACTTTTGAAAAAAGGTGTCCAATCAATGTAATCAACCAAGGTTTTTAAATCAAAATCTTGCGATGATTGAATACCTAAAAAATGTGGTTTTACAATTTTTTCTTGTTCCCAATTCAATTGCAATTTATTGGCATTGGCTTCTTCAAAAGTGAGGTATTGTTTTACTTTTTTGCGCGACAAGAAGTTTTCACGAAAAGCATCGTATTCCTCTTTGATTTCGTTTTTAAACGCTTCTTTTTCGTTGCCCAATAATTTTCCTACTATTGTAACTGCCCTTGAGGCATCGTTGACATGAACTACTGATTCGGTGTATTCTGGTGCAATTTTTACAGAAGTATGTGCTTTTGAAGTGGTTGCACCGCCAATCAACAATGGAATAGAAAGCTCACGACGTTGCAATTCTTTAGATACAAATACCATTTCATCCAATGATGGAGTAATCAAACCACTAACGCCAATCATATCTACGTTTTCTGCAATGGCCGTATCAATGATTTTATCGCATGGCACCATTACTCCCAAATCAATGATTTCATAGTTATTACACGCCAACACAACTCCAACAATGTTTTTTCCAATGTCGTGCACATCGCCTTTTACTGTTGCCAACAAAATTTTCCCAGCAGAATTGGCACTACTTGTTTTTTGAGCTTCTAAAAACGGTTGCAAATAAGCCACTGCTTTTTTCATAACACGTGCCGACTTTACAACTTGCGGTAAAAACATTTTTCCACTTCCAAACAAATCGCCCACCACATTCATTCCAGCCATCAAGTTGATTTCAATGATATCCAGTGTATTGGCAGTTTGCAAACGGGCTTCTTCCACATCGTCAATAATGTAGGTGTCAATTCCTTTTACCAATGCGTGTGTAATTCTATCCTGCAAAGAACCATTGCGCCATTCTTCCACTTTTTCTTTGGATTGACTGCGTTCATCTTTGATTTTTTCTGCAAAATCCAATAAACGTTCGGTAGCATCATCACGACGGTCAAACAACACATCTTCCACTAATTCCAACAAATCTTTTGGAATATCGTCGTAAATGGTTAAGGTTTCTGGGTTAACAATTCCCAACTGCATTCCGTGCTGAATAGCGTGGTATAAAAACGCAGAGTTGATGGCTTCGCGCACAATTGGATTGCCACGAAACGAAAACGAAACATTGCTCACACCGCCTGATACGTAGGCATGAGGCAAATTTTCTTTGATCCATTTGGTTGCCAAGAAAAAATCCAAGGCATTTCTTCGGTGTTCTTCTAATCCGGTTGCAACAGGGAAAATATTGGGGTCAAAAATGATGTCTTGAGCAGGAAATTGCACTTGGTTGACCAAAATATCGTAGGAACGTTTACATATTTCAATGCGTCGCTCCAACGAATCTGCCTGCCCGTTTTCATCAAATGCCATGACAATCACAGCGGCACCATAACGTCTGATTTTTTTAGCATGCTCAATAAATTGTTGTTCTCCTTCCTTTAAACTGATGGAATTAACAACGCCTTTGCCTTGAATAACTTTTAAGCCCTCTTCAATGATTTCCCATTTAGAGCTATCAATCATAATGGGCACTTTGGAAATATCTGGTTCAGAAGCAATGAGGTTGAGGAAATGCACCATAGCACGTTTTCCATCCAACATTCCTTCGTCCATATTCACATCGATTATTTGAGCACCATTTTCTACTTGCGCACGTGCAACGCTCAATGCTTCATCGTATTTTTCTTCTTGGATTAAACGCAAGAATTTTTTAGAACCTGTTACGTTAGTTCGTTCACCAACATTGATAAAATTGCTATCTGGCGTAACGATTAATGGCTCTAACCCTGAAAGGTGTAAATAATTGTTTTCCATCTTCTTTCGTTATGCAGTTATTAATTGACGAGGTTGAAATTTTGCTGCTTCTTGGGCAATTTCTCGAATGTGTTCGGGAGTTGTTCCACAGCATCCACCAATAATGTTTACTAAACCATCCGCTAAATAAGGATGAACATGCGAGCACATTGTTGCAGGAGTTTCATCGTATTCTCCAAAAGCATTCGGCAATCCAGCATTAGGATAGGCAGAAATTCCACATGTTGCCATATTGGATAAGCGTTGCAAATAGGGATGCAATTGTTGAGCACCAAGTGCACAGTTAAAACCAATGGTAAGCAAAGGCAAGTGCGACAATGAAATTAAAAATGCCTCTACGGTTTGACCCGACAAGGTTCTGCCCGAAGCATCTGTTATTGTTCCAGAAACCATGATGGGCAAAGAAACATTGCGTTCTTCTTTTACTTCTTCAATGGCAAAAAGTGCCGCTTTCGCGTTGAGCGTATCAAATATGGTTTCAACCAACAACACATCTACACCACCGTCGATGAGGGCATTAACTTGCTCTTTATAGGCAATTTTCAATTCATCAAAAGTGATGGCTCTAAATCCTGGTTGGTTAACATCGGGTGAAAGGCTGGCTGTTTTATTTGTTGGACCAATGCTTCCTGCCACAAAGCGTGGTTTTTGCGGATTTTGTGCAGTAAATTCATCGGCTACTTCACGGGCAATTTTAGCACTTTGAAAGTTGAGTTCATACACCCAATTCTCCATACCATAATCGGCCATAGCGATAGTTGTTGCCGAAAATGTATTGGTTTCGATGATATCGGCACCTGCTTCCAAAAATTGGCGGTGCACTTCTTTTACAATTTGTGGTTGGGTAATCGACAATAAATCGTTGTTGCCTTTTAACGATTGCGGGTGGTCTTTTAATTCCTTTCCGCGAAAATCTTCTTCGGTCAACCCATACTTTTGGAGCATGGTTCCCATGGCGCCGTCCAGAACTAAAATACGTTCTTTTAATGCATTTTCAATACTGTGCATTCTTCACTAATTAAAATTAATAATTAGAGAACAATTCAATAAAAAGATATAAGAAATGATGTTGCTGTTATCTCTCCCTAAAAAATTTAGGGTAGAATTTAGCACCTTCTTCAAGTAAGCTTACTCAAAGGGTTGCTAAGGTTTCTTTGGGTCTATTCCCTCCGCCTTTCTTTATAACTTTACTATATAAATGAACTCTGTGGGCACAAAATTCACTACTTTTTAGCAAAACACCAAATAAATTAACAAAAAAATAGATTTTTTCCTAAAACCCTCTCAAATTTCTTTTTCTAAGAGAATCTGCTTGTTGTTCGGTCCAGTTGTGTTTTCCTTGATAAATTCCTTTAGTTTCCCAATCACCATACATTGGATTGGGCAATACAATAAAATAGTTTCCAAAATACTTGTTGTATCGGTCGGTATTAGCATTGCGCTCTTGTGTTGAAGGAACTTCAAAAGAATGTTCTGGTTTTGCTGATGGAAAATCAGAAAGATTGTCGCCTATGTACAACAAAATATTGTGCGAAGCTGTAATTGTTTTAAAGCGTTCTAACTTTGAACTTTTATCCGATTTTAAAAGCAAATGTGCATCATCGGCATAAGGTAAACCTTGGTTTTTCAAATTAGCCATGGTTGTTGTTTTTTCTGCAACTGTTCTGTTGCTCACATAAAACACCTCAACACCTCTGCTTTGGGCGTAATTTAAAAATTCTTTAGCTCCAGGAACAGTTGTAGCGCTTGCTTTGTCTGTCCATGCTTTCCAAGTTTCAAATTTATAATCTTGGTTATTTTCAATTAACCATGCGTTGTAGGGACTGTTATCCAAAACGGTTTCGTCAATATCTGTAATTATTGCAAAGCCCATGTCATTGTCTGGTTTGGTTGTTTCCAAGAAAAAATCCAACTTTAGTTTTGCTGTTTGATAGGCTTGATAACACAATGCTCGGTATTCGGCTGCTGTTTGTTGCCAAAGCACCGATTGAACCGAGTATTCTCTAACATTTTGTTTGGAGGTTATTGAACCTTGTTCATTTGAAATTTTTGTACTTGCACAGCTGGCAATAAAAAGAACGATAGTTGAAATTGTTACTAATTGTTTCATTGTATGTGTATTAATGGATTAACTTGTATGTTTTTCGGTATTGATGAGTTGATAAAGTTAGAAAATAAATTCCTTTTTTAGGTTCAGAAAGTGCAATGCGGTTACCAAATTGTTTAAAAGCAACTGCTCTTCCCCATTCATCTGTAATGTGAATTGTTTCAAGTCCAGATAAATTTGAAATAGAAATTTCATTGGTGAATGGGTTGGGTGCAACTTCCCATGTAGAAATTTCGGGTTGTTTTGTACTTAAATCACACTCCAAACGGTTCATGTATTGCCAAATGGTATCGTTGTAGGTGGTAGAAACCAAATTATTTCCCAACGAAGCTCCCATACGAATCAAAACGATATTTTGTGATGGAACGACATTGATAATTTGCCCATTTTTACCCTCGGCTGCATACATATCTGCTGGTGCATTGGGACACAACGAACCACTGAAAACAAATTGAGTTTGAGGCAACATAAACGATGATTTGCCGTTCAACCATGTTAAGTAACCATACGAAAGGTTCAACGATTGCGACGAATTGGTCATTTCACTTAAATACGTTGGATCGGGCAATACGGCTGTTCCGTTCCAATAACCATTTTGTGATAAAAGCAAGCCAAAGCGAGCCATGGAACGTGGTTTAGAAACAAAAATTTTGTTATATCCAACACTTACATACAACCCTTGCATACCAATTTTGGAACCTATTTTTTGCTGAATCCAAGTATTTAATGGCATTCCTGTTGCAACTTTCAAAACAGAATCGAGTAAGGTATAGGGACCATTGTGATATGCCCAACGTGTGCCCGCAGGAGCTTTATAGACCAAGCAACTTGCATCGGTGCAATAAATATCTGCAACACCATCGTCAAGTCCTGTAGTCATGCTCAACTGATGTTTGATTGTAATTGAATCTTCTTGCGACGTTGTTAAACTGGTCCAACCTGCACCTAAATAATCGCTTGACTTATCGTTGATATTCAACAGATTTTCATATTGAGCAATACCAACGGCATAAGCGGTTAATGTTTTTCCTGCCGAATTCCAAACATGGAAACTATCAGCTGTAAAAGTACCGAAGTATTTTTCAAGCACAATTTTTCCATTTTTTAGTACAATAAATGCTTTAGAATCGGAATTTTCTAACCAATTGTACATTTTTTGAATGGAATCCTCGCACCAGCCCAAATCAGCAGGATCGGTTGTTTCCCACGTATTGCCTATTAACGGTGGAAAATACGTTTGTGCTTTTGTTGCAAACGCAAAAAAGATGAAAACAAATGGAAGTAGCAATAGATTTTTCATCTTAAAATAAAACTAAAGTTTATTCTTCTGCATTGTTTTCACGCTCGTATTCAGCCACTTCGTCTTCATCATTAACTTGTTTTAAGCGCGTAGCAAAATCTTTTGGTAAAAACTCAAAAAACGTATCGCCTCTTAAACCTAAGCGCAAACATTCTAACGGAATAACGTCAAAAGGAGCAATATTTCCTAAATTCACGTCAGCACCAAACAATTTGATGAACCACACTTGTTGGTTTTTTTGTGGTGCTTCCCATAAAATATCTTCGGGTTTAACTTTGGCAATGATTTTATTAATCAACATGGTATGAGCGGTTCCATTTGGACGAAAAACACCAACGTTTCCAGCCTCTCTACCTTCTGCAATCACTTTCCAAGAACCAGCTTCCAACTCTGTTTTCATCATTTTAATCCAACGATTTGGAGCAATTAAAATACCGGCATCTTTGGAGCCCACTTCTGATAAAACCGTTCTATCTTTGGCTAATTTATGGATGATTTCACATTTCTCATCGTGGTTAATCATAATTGAACCATCCGAAACTTCCACCAAATCCATTTTGTATTTATCCAACAAACGCAAATAATCTTCATGTTTGCCTCTTGCATAAAATACTTCAAACAAAGTTCCACCAAAATACGGACGAATGCCTGCTTCGCGGTAAAGTGCTAATTTCTTTTCTAAATCATTGGTAACATATGCAGTTCCAAATCCAAATTTTACAACATCTGTTAAATGACCATTTGCTTGAATAAAGTTGGTAGCTTCTTGCAAGCTCAATCCTTTATCCATCATCATTGTTAATCCTTTTTGTCTTGGTTTTACAGATCTTTCTGGAATGTATGGTAATTCAAAATTCATAGGTTTTTATTTTTCGATTAAATGTAAAAACTCACTAACGGAGCTCAATTGATTGTTTATATCAAATAGTTCTTTTGCTTTTTCTCTATCTTTTTCAACACATAAAGCAAACAATGCTACTGCTTCTTCGTGGCGCCCAACCAACCACAATTGATTGACCATCAATAGATCCAACGAATCGTTGAGGCCGTAATCGGTTGTAAACGTCTCCAAAAACTCCAATACTGCTTGACGTGTTTCTGTTTTGTTTAAAAATTCAATAAATCCTTTCAAGCATTCTTCATCAGTGCTATCCAAGTTGAGTGATGTATCGTATAAATCAAACGTTTTTTCGTAATCTTCAATTTTTTCATAGGCACCCGCCAACACGTGGTAAATACCCGCATTATTGGGGTCTAATTCGGATGCTTTTTCAATCAAAGTAATTCCAGCTGCAGTATCGCCTTTTAAGTCTTCAACAATTCCCAATCCCAACCAAGCATCAGGCAACAATGGGGCAATATCCAAACTTTTTTTGTAATAACTTTCAGCCAATTCTAAATTTCCCAATTGCTCATACGCCTCTCCAATATAACAAAAGGCCATCGGGTCGTTTCCTTCCAATTCTATGCATTTTTGAAAAGCTTCTATTGCATCCGAGAAACGATCATTTTCCATGTAAGCATTTCCAAGATTGAAATAAACGGGGCCAAATTCATCGTTAATCACAATGCTATAATCGTAGGCTTCTATTGCTTTATCAAAATCATCTAATTTCGTATAGGCATTTCCTAAATTATACCAAGCGGTAAACGAATAGGGATTTTCGTCTATAAAATCAAGATAACATTTGATGGCATTTTCAAAATCACCCAATTGATCATAGCAATATGCTATTTCATAAATTGCTCCTTCATTTTCTGGGTTCACACGGATGGCTTCTTGCAAAACAGCAATAGCACCTTTGAAATCACGCAAGGCTTGATATTCCATTGCTAAATCCAAGAAAATTTCATCCCTATCCTCTTCTTCTTGTGTAGCTTGTATTGCCTCTTTAAAATATTTAATTGCTTGCTTGTGATCGCGTAATTGACTAAAAATAGAAGCTTTGGTTAGCAATAGTTCTGCAGAATCTTCTACGTTTTTTTCAACGCTTGAAATCAAATTCAATGCTTCTTTCAATTGTCCTAATGCCGACATAGCTTGCGCCTTTCGAATGGTATAGGTTGCGATGTATGGAAACTGTGACAAGGCATAATCTGCTGCTAAATTGGCTTTTTTGTACTGACTATTCATCAAGTAATGGTCAATCAAAAACTCCCAGCGATCGCTTTCCATAAATCCCATTGAACCACCTTTGAGATAGTTTTCAAAATTTGAAATATCTTCTCTCAAATGCTCGTCAAAAAAATCCTCATCGTCGTTATCAAACATAGAACTTTCTATTTAACTATAAAGTTACAAAAAAAAATGCACTTAACTATTTCGTTTCGATTAATTATTAACAAAAAATGAACAGCCCCAAAAGAGACTGTTCATCTATAAATTTGAATAAAAAAGCTTATTTACCTGCTCTTTTTCTATCTGTTTCTTTTAACAAGATTTTACGCATACGCAAATTCTGAGGCGTAACTTCCACATACTCATCTCCTTGGATGTATTCTAAACATTCTTCTAAAGAGAAAACTCTTGCTGGTGCAATTTTTACTTTCTCATCGGAACCAGAAGCACGCATGTTGGTTAATTTTTTCGTTTTTGTTACGTTAACCACCAAGTCATTTGCTCTTGTATGTTCTCCAATTACTTGTCCTTCGTAAATCGACTCGTTCGGATTCACGAAAAACGTTCCTCTTTCTTGTAAGTTAGACAAAGAGAAAGGAATTGCAGCACCTTGCTCCATAGAAATCAATGAACCATTTTGACGTCCAGGAATTTCTCCTTTATACGGTTGATATTCTTTAAAACGGTGTGTTACCACTGCTTCACCTGCCGTTTGTGTCAACAAATAGTTTCTTAAACCAATGATACCTCTTGATGGAATTTCAAATTCGATAATCATTCGCTCACCTTTTGCTTCCATGTTTTTCATTTCACCTTTGCGCTTAGAAACTGCCTCTACAGCTGTTCCAGAATTTGCTTCAGGAATATCAATTGTCAACTCTTCAACTGGCTCACATTTTACACCATCAATTTCTTTGATGATAACTTGTGGCTGACCAACTTGCAATTCATATCCTTCACGACGCATCGTTTCAATTAAAACAGACAAGTGCATAACACCACGACCAAACACCATCCATTTGTCGGCTTTATCTGTTTTCACCAAACGCATTGCCAAGTTTTTTTCCAACTCTTTTTGCAAACGTTCTTCAATATGGCGCGAAGTCACAAATTTTCCTTCTTTTCCAAAGAATGGTGAATCGTTGATAGAAAACATCATACTCATTGTTGGCTCATCAATAGTGATTGTTGCCAATGGTTCTGGATTATCGATATCACAAATGCAGTCACCAATTTCAAATCCTTCAATACCTGTAATTGCACAAATATCTCCTGCTGTTACGCTTTCTACTTTTACTCTGTTCAATCCTTCAAACACAAACACTTCTTTGATGCGGTGTTTTTGGATAGAACCATCGCGCTTTGCAACAGAAACTGGCATGTTTGGTTTCAATTCACCACGGTTTAAACGACCAATGGCAATACGTCCAACAAAGGTTGAATAATCCAACGATGTAATCAACATTTGAGTTGTACCCGCTTCAATTGTTTTAGGTTTAAAGTAATCTAAAATTTTGTCTAATAACGGAGTAATCGAATCTGTTTGTTTTTTCCAATCTTCAGACATCCAACCGTTTTTAGCAGAACCGTAGATTGTAGGGAATTCCAATTGTTCTTCGTTGGCATCCAATTCAAACATCAAATCGAACACTTTTTCGTGCACTTCGTCTGGTGTACAGTTTTCTTTGTCCACTTTGTTAATTACCAACAACGGTTTAATTCCCATTGACAAAGCTTTTCCTAATACGAAGCGTGTTTGTGGCATTGGACCTTCAAAAGCATCCACCAACAAACAAACACCATCCGCCATGTTCAATACACGTTCTACCTCACCACCAAAATCGGCGTGCCCCGGAGTGTCAATGATATTAATTTTTGTTCCTTTATACGATACCGAAACGTTTTTAGAAACGATGGTAATACCACGTTCACGTTCCAAATCGTTGTTATCCATAATCAATGTTCCTTGCGGACGTTCTCTTTCATCAACAGCATTGCCCGCTTCAATCATTTTATCAACCAATGTTGTTTTACCGTGGTCAACGTGCGCAATGATGGCTATGTTTCTAATTTCCATAAATTATTGTTGTTTTATCTTCTTTTTCTGTCTCCAGCGCCTGAGCGACCTTCACTTCTGCCTCTAAAGCCACTACTTCTTGCGCCTCTATCACCACCTCTATCGTTGCTTCTGCTTCCTCGGTCTCCACGGCTTCTATCACTTCTACCTTCTCCAGAACGGCTTCCAAAACGGTTACCACCTCTATCGCCTCTTCCTTCTCCAGAACGACGACCTTCAAAGCGACCTCCACTGCTTCTTCTGCTTCCACCATCATTTTGGCGTTTACGAGTCACTTCAACAGCAACGGTGTGTCCTTCGTAATCAGAACCGTTTGCTTTTGTCAAAATCTGATCTACCAATTCATTATCGGCTTCAAAGAATGAGAACGATGCCATGATGTCAATTCGACCGATGTTGTCTGAGCGCAATCCTGTTGAATCGCAAATCACACGCAACAATCCACCTGGATTTAAACCATCTCTACGCCCTAAGTTTACGAAGAAACGTGTTTTATTTTCAGAATCACCTCTATCTCTACGTTCGCGTTCACGTCCACCTCTATCGTCTTCTTTCGAAGCATTCAAATCACCAGAACGTTGGTAATAATCAAAGAAACGGTTGAACTCTGCAGAAACGAATTTTTTAATGACTTCTTCTTTTGTCAAACCATCAAATTCACGCATAATAATTGGCAAGAATTCTTGGATATCGTCTTCTTTTACTTCGGCAGAAATAACTTTATCGGCTAATTGCAACAATTGAACTTCACAAATTTCTTTTGCATTAGGTACGTGACCTGCAGTAAAAGTAGTGCGAATAACACGTTCAATTTGACGAATTTTACCCATTTCACGGGTATTCACCAATACCAAAGATTCTCCTTTCTTACCTGCACGAGCTGTACGACCAGAACGGTGCGTATAGTTTTCAATATCGTCTGGTAAATTATAATTGATTACGTGCGTAATATCGCTCACGTCGATACCACGAGCTGCTACGTCAGTTGCAACCAACACTTGGATGGAACGCTCACGAAAACGTTTCATTACTGAGTCACGTTGTGCTTGCGATAAATCACCGTGCAAAGGAGCGGCATTGTATCCGTCTTTCTCTAATTTTTCGGCAACCATTGCAGTTTCGTTACGTGTGCGACAGAAAATCAACCCATAAATATTTGGGTTAAAGTCAATCAAACGTTTTGTTGCTGCATATCTATCTCTTTCTTTAACCATGAAATAGATGTGCTCAATATTTTCATTGGTTTGGTTTTTATGACCAATGCTCACTTCTAGTGGATTTGTCATGTAATTTTTAGCAATCTCTGCCACTTCTTTTGGCATTGTTGCAGAAAATAACCAAACATTTTTTGTAAATGGCGTTTTTTCAAGTATCGTATCGATATCTTCTTTGAACCCCATGTTCAACATTTCGTCGGCTTCATCCAACACTACCCATTTCACTTCATCCAAACGAAGTGCTTTGCGTTCTGTTAAATCAACCAAACGACCAGGTGTAGCAACAACAATTGCCACGCCATCTTTAATATCTTTCATTTGACGGCGGATATCTGTTCCTCCGTAAACGGCAACAATATTAATGTCTAAATGCTTTGCGTAATTTTGTAAATCTTTTGCAATTTGAAGGCATAATTCCCTTGTGGGACAAATGATTAATCCTTGTGGGATTTTAATTCCTTCTTCAACTTTACTAACTAATGGAAGACCAAACGCTGCTGTCTTTCCTGTCCCTGTTTGAGCTAAGCCAACGAAATCACTGTTTTCTTTTAACAAGTGAGGAATCGCTTCGGCTTGTATAGGAGTAGGTGTTTCAAACCCCAATTCTTGTAACGACTTCAACACCTCACTCTTTAGCCCGAGTTCTTTAAATGTCATCTAAAATATTTTAAAATAGGGCGCAAAGGTACGGAGAATTTCTTGTTACACAATAAACTATGAAAAATAAATATAAAAGCTGTAATTTTTAGGTGATAAAAAATTGGTAATTAATTTGTTTTTTTATTTTTGATAGAAATTGATCAGGTTATGAAAATTGCAATTATTGGGGGAGGAATTGGCGGATTAACCACTGCATTGGCATTAAAAAAGGTTGGGATTCCGTTTCAATTATACGAGCAAACACCTGCAATCAAGGCCGTTGGAGCAGGTATCATTTTAGCCAATAATGCTATGCAAGTTTACAAGCATTTAGGCGTTCATAAAGCCATTGAACAAGCAGGGAACAAAATTACTTGCATGCAAATCACCAATGCACATTTGGAACCACTATCTGATTTGGATTTACAACCGTTTGAAGCACACTATCAACTTCAAAATCAAGCCATTTTACGATCTGATTTGCATGCTATTTTGGTGCAACATGTTGGCGAGGAAAACATTGTATTAAACAAACGCTTGCAAAATATTCAAAAAAATGATGAAGGCTATCAACTTTTGTTTGAAGATGGAAGTTGTGCAACTACACCCTTTGTTATTGGAGCTGACGGCATTCATTCCAAAGTCCGTCAAACTTTATTCCCACCTTCCACACTGCGTGATTCGCATCAATGGTGTTGGCGGGGAGTTGTAAATTACCAATTGGATCACCCACAAACTGCCATTGAGGCGTGGGGGCAAGGCGCTCGTTGTGGCATAGTTGCAGTAAATAACACCCAAGTTTATTGGTATTTTACACTTAATGATAATCTAGGAGTTCTTCAAGACTCACCAAAGAAACACCTGCATCGATTTGACAAAACAATGGAAGACATCATTTTGGCAACACCGCAAGAAAACATTATTGCCTCTAAATTAATGGATTTAAAACCAATAAATACATGGAACACCGAAAGTGTTTGTTTAATTGGAGATGCAGCTCATGCAACAACCCCTAATTTGGGTCAAGGTGCTTGTCAAGCCGTCGAAGATGCTTATGTGTTGGGTGAATTATTGAAAAAATACGATGTTGCTAAAGCTTTTCAGCTATATCCTGTAATTCGTCGCAAAAAAGCACATTTTGTGGTTAACACCAGTTGGAAATTTGGAAAATTAGCTCAATTAAACAACCCTTTTGGAATATTTTTACGCAATTGTGCTGTTAAGTACCTGATTCCTAAGAATGCTAACAAAAAACAATTAGGTTACTTGTTTGAACTTGATAAAATTGAATAATTCTAAAAAAGATGGAAGTATGAAGTGGTGTTTATTTTCAGTATCGTTTGTTTTGATACTTGCTAGTTGTTCAACCTTTGTGAAAGTTGCCCACACAACCGTACAAGAGAAGGATTTTGGTTATATCAAAACAAGTAACGCAACATTAAATTTTTCAAGTTTATCGTATGCTGACATTAAATATGCGCTCAACAGTGAGGAATACAAAAAATTAAGAAAAGGTAAATCGCCGTTTAAGCACATTTTGGTTTATGGCGTAGCAACCGAACAACCGTATTATGAATTTTGGGTACTCGTTGGTTCGCCTCAAAAAGCAATTAATGAAAACAACTATTGGGTAAAGGAAAAAGAAATAGATGAGCAACTATTTACCCTTGTTGCATCAAAAACAACGCCCCAAGAAGATTTTGAGTTTTTGGCAGCAGAAATAAAAAAGGCAATTACTGAAAATGCTCAATAATTGCCTTAAATAAGAATTTATTTAATTTTATTCAATCACTTTTTTCCATTGCGACTTATATGCACCCAATGTGCTTACGGTTGGATCAAAAAAGATGGCGCCTTTGTGTTGATTAACATCTGCAAAATGTACGTTTTTCTTTTGTCCATTTTCTTCAATTACAACGTGCATACGGTCAAACAAACTCAAGTTGAATTCAGTTTCCAGTTTTTTCAAAAATTGAATGGAACCATCAATTGAGCAACCCGAAGCAATTGTTTTTTCTTCGTTCACAAATATAAGTATGAAGAAATCCTCTATAATAACCGCTCCTCCATACAATTTATCACCGTGAGCAGCCCAATTTTGCGAAAATTCATCCAAACGTGCTTGCACTGCTGGTTGAATTGCTGTTGGAATTGCTCCTTGGTTATGATATACCCAAACTTTTGCTGTGTCTGGGAACGTTTCTATTAAATTATAAATCTGCTGCATTTGCTATTAATTCTGCTACATCCATTACTTTAACATCACCTTCTTTTTCAAAGTGTTTTACGCCATCTGTCATCATTGTATTACAGAATGGACAACCTGTTGCAACAATTGTTGCTTTTGTTCCCAATGCTTCTTCTGTTCGCATCACATTGATTTCTTTTTTACCAGGTTCAGACTCTTTAAACATTTGTGCCCCACCAGCTCCACAACAAACTGCTTTTTTCTTGCAGTTTTTCATTTCTACTAGCTCCGCATCCAATTTACGAATTAAATCGCGAGGTGCTTCATAAACATTATTGCCTCTACCCAAATAACATGGATCGTGGTAAGTAATTTTTCTTCCTTTGAAATCACCTCCTTCAATTTTCAATTCACCTGATTGCAACAATTCGTTGATTAATTGAGAATGGTGCACTACTTCATAGCTTCCACCCAATCCTGGATACTCGTTTTTGATGGTATTGAAACAGTGTGGACAACCGGTAACGATTTTTTTAATTCCATAACCGTTCAATACTTGAATGTTAGACATGGCTTGCATTTGAAACAAGAATTCATTTCCTGCACGCTTAGCTGGATCGCCCGTACAACCTTCTTCTACTCCTAAAACAGCAAAATTAATGTTGCATTTTGTCAAAATTTTCACGATTGCTTTTGTTACCTTTTTAGCTCTATCATCAAAGCTTCCGGCGCAACCTACCCAAAATAAAACATCGGGCATTTCACCTCTAGCTGCAAATTCAGCCATTGTAGGTACTTTCAAATCACTCATAAATATTTTTTTATAAAATTCTTATTGTTCTTCTTTCCAATTCAAACGGTCTGTTGGCGAGAATTGCCAAGGAGCACCATTATTCTCAATATTTGTAAACATGTTGGCCAATTCACTTGGAGCTTTGGATTCTTCCATCACTAAGTAACGACGCATATCAACAATAATAGATAATGGATCAATGTTTACCGGACAAACTTGCACACATGCGTTGCACGACGTACATGCCCATAATTCTTCTTCTGTTATATGGTTATACAACAAGCTTTTGCCATCATCGTAATCTTTACCGTGTTTTCTAATGTTATCACCAACAACAGCCAATCTGTCGCGGGTTTCCATCATAATTTTACGTGGCGACAACAATTTACCCGTTAAATTAGCCGGACAAACAGATGAGCATCGCCCACATTCTGTACAGGTATATGAATCCAACAACTGTTTCCACGATAAATCTGTCACGTCTTTTGCTCCAAAACGTTGTGGTTCTGCCATTTCACCATCTGCAGGAGCTGCAAAAGGATCTGCATTTGGGTCCATCATCAACTGCACTTCTTTTGTTACCGCATCCAAGTTGGTAAATTTACCTTTGGGTTCTAAATTAGAATAATAGGTATTTGGGAAAGCCAACAAAATGTGCAAGTGTTTAGAATATGGCAAGTAATTTAAGAAAACAAACACCATTCCGATGTGTCCCCACCACCCTATTCTTTCAATTACATGAAGTGCCCCTTCTGACATTCCACCAAACAAAGCAGGTCCGATGAATTGACTAACAGAAAACCCTAAAGAACCATCATTAAGATTTGTGGCATGAGATAACCCTTGACGGTACAACACCTCATCGGCACCATTCATCATAAAGATGAAACATATCAACATGAATTCAAAAATCAAGATAAGGTTACCGTCAATTTTTGCCCAACCTACCATTTCGCGCATTGTAAATCGAGGCAATTTCAATAAATTACGACGAGATAAAAACGAAATTGTGGCAACAAAAGCAAGCACCGATAAAATTTCAATGAAACTCACCAAAAACGTGTAAAATCCACCCAATGCTTCTCTAAAAATACGGTGACTTCCTGTCAAACCATCCACTACAATTTCAATTAACTCAATTTGTGTAATGATGAATGCCGAATAAATAAAAAGGTGCAAAATAGCTGCAATTGGACGATCAAACATTTTCTTTTGACCAAAGGCAATTAAAAACATTGTTTTCCAACGATCTTTTGAATTGTTTGTTCGGTCAATTTCTCTACCCAACAAGATGTTTTGGCGAATTTTCAGCATGTTCCATACAAAAAAACTAGAACCGCCAATTAACAATAATCCGAATACAATGCTACTAATCATATTATTTGGTATTTGTAGAGTCTAACAATGCTTTCAATTTACGTTCCTCGCTTGGAGTCAACGGAACGCCTTTCGTTTTTGCTCCAAAAACAGAGAAATGAATGTATCTTTCTGGATGCGCTTCAATGTCTTCAACTAAATGCTGCAAACGATGATTGGTTTTGTTCAATTCGTTGTACAACTGCTCATCTTTCAATAATTTTCCTAGTGTTCCCTCGCCATTATTTGCAGACTCCAACACACTGTTAAATTTAGTCAATGCAGATTTTGCTTCGGCAATTACACCTTTAAAATCAGAAGTAACCAAATCATCAGAGAAAGTTTTAACATTCCCTAAAATACCTTCAATTTTATCGTTGCTTTTCTGTAAATTACTTGTGATGGATTCTACATTTGAGAAAATCTTAGACAATTTTACTTTTTCTGAAGCTACCAAACCTTCCAAGTCGGTGGCAATGTTTCCAAACTTTTTCAATGCTACTTGCACATCATCAAACGTAGTTTTTAGTTCTGAAGCTGCTGTTGTATCCCAAAAAGATTGAAACGACACAATGAATTTATCAACCGATGTGGCAACATCTTGAATTTTTGTAACCAATGGGTCTGCATAATCTTTTACAGTTGAAATCAAGTCACTAGCCAAGCTTCCTTGAATATAATCACCAGGTTTATGGTAAGAAGCAACGTTTGAGCTAGGTTCAATAATCAAACCTTTACTCAATAAATCAATGCTTCCAGCGTGAATATCCGAACCAACTGGAATTTTAAAATCTTTGTCTTGAATGCTAATACGCATCAAAACTTTTTTATTTTCTTCTTTTTTGCCCGTCAATTTAACATCCAACACTTTCCCTACAATAACTCCATTAACGTAGATTGAAGTTGCTGGTGCTACTCCACCCGAATCGGCTAGATACACATAATACGAATCATCACCGCCAAAAAAACTATTTCCCTTTAAAAAATTAATTCCGGCAATTAATAAGCCTATCGCTACGACTGCAGCAACTCCTGTTTTTAACTCTTTAGAAACTTTCAAAACTCTCAATTATTTTTCTGCTAATTTAATAGCTTTTTCTATATCTATGCGCTCTCCATTTAAAAAAGCTATCACAAAAGCATGCTCAAAGCCATCCTTTCGCAATAAATTTTTCTCATTATTTGCTGATTTAAAGTCATTTATAAAAACACCTGTTGTGTATTTGTATAAACCATCTTGTTGGTATTCAAAAACCGTTAATCCTTTAAATTCTTTGCTCGACAAAGGTAATCTTTTTTGAGAAGTTTGTATTTGAATTCTAAAAACAACTTTATCTTTTTCATCTGCAGCAACCACTATTTTTTCATTTTCTTCTTTTACTACAGGTTTTCCTGGATTAACAACAGGTTTTTCTGGATGCGAATCGGATTCTACATGTATGCCTTCTAGTTCGTTTTTATATTTCTTAAACGCTTTAAACATCGCCTCTGCCATTTTTGTTTGATTGGCACGTGCACCCAAGAAATTTTCTTCTTGCACATTGGTCAAAAAGCCCGATTCAATCAAAACACTTGGCATCGTTGTTTTGTATAACACCAAAAATCCAGCTTGTTTCACCCCTCTATCGTAACGTCCCAACGACTTAAACTCGTGTTGCAATTTACTCGCAAAATTGATGGATTGATCCAAGAACACACTCAATTGCAATTGACGCGCAATAATGGCATCGGGTGACATATCAAAGTTTTTATATTTTTCTCCTTTATCGTCTTCTAAATAAATAGTGGAGTTCTCACGCTCGGCAATTTTTTGTTGCGATTCAGTTCGATGCAACCCCAAAACATAAGTTTCAGCGCCATAAGCAGAAGGTCCAGCTGAATTTGCGTGAATACAAATAAATAAATCGGCATTATTTCTATTGGCAATGCGTGCACGTTCATCCAATTCCACAAAAACATCTTTGTCTCTGGTGTAAATAACTTTTATTTCGGGATAATTCTTTTTAATTAAATCGCCTAAGGTTAACGCCATGTTTAAACAAACCGTTTTTTCGTTGGAATGCGCCCCATGACAACCAGGGTCTTTCCCACCGTGCCCCGCATCAATTACAACCGTTTTTATAGCTGCTTTGTGCAACTCATCTTTTTGCGAATAAGAGAAATTAGTTAGCAAGATCACACCTAAACCTAAAAAAAAGGTATAGATTTTGCATATTCCGCATATTTTTGCGTTCAGAAATGGGTTATTTTTTAGTTTTGCATCCATAAAACGTTAAATGTAGATTACAAAGTTATTTTCAAAGATTGTCCAAAAAACGTTCCATATTGATTTTTATCTTCTACACATTGTTAATAATGTGTGTGCCAACTCAGTTATTGGGGCAAACAACTCCTGTGGATACTATTTACATAAACGATGACAGCATGGGGGGAATTTCCAAATACAGTGCGCGCGATTCTGTTTATGCCGATTTAAAGAAAAAACAACTGCATTTATATGGAGAAGCTACGGTAGAATCGGAAGATATGAACCTTAAAGCTGGGTATATCCTCATCGATATGAACACCGAAGAAGTTACGGCAACCTATGTTATAGACGAAGAAGGAAAAATGATTGAAAAACCTTTGTTTAACATGGGAGGTGATCAGGTAGAGGCTAATACATTAAAATACAACCTCAACACAAAAAAAGCATACATTGAAGCGGTAAAGATTAAACAAGATGAAATGTATTTGTATATGGGCAAAGCAAAACGCCAAGCAAACGAAGACATTCACTTTGTTGATGGTCGCTTTACCACTTGTGATTTAGACGAACCACATTACCACTTTCAACTTTCTAGAGCTGTTTTGGTTCCTAATAAACGTATTGTTACTGGACCGATGAATTTGCACATTGCAGGCGTTCCTACCCCACTGGGCTTACCGTTTAGCTACATTCCGCAAAAAGATCAAAGCGACCGCACGCATGGTTTGTTGTTTCCAGAGTTGGTACCTGTTTCTCAATACGGTTTTGGGTTGAACAATTTAGGGTACTACATTCCTATCAACGATTATGTGCAAACATCGATATATGGAACTATTTACTCACGCGGAAGTTGGGGCTTGCGCAATGCAACAGAATATGCAAAACGCTATAAATATGCGGGGAATTTAGACGTATCTTTTGAACAATTTAGAAGTGGATTTCCAACCAATAGAAATTTAAACAATGTGAAATTTGCTTGGACCCATCGTCAGGATCCAAAATCCAACCCTAAATGGAATTTTAATACCAATATCAACTTTATATCGAGCAACAATACCAAAAACAACCTCGATCCATTAAACAAAGATTATTTTAAAAACACCTTGCTTTCGGATATCAATGTTAATCGAAATTTCCCAGGCAAACCTTATCGTCTTTCGGCTAAAATATCGTTGAATCAAAACTCAACTACCAAAAATATTGCATTAACAAGTCCAATTATTAATTTCTCTACCAATCAGTTTTTTCCTCTAAAAAAACTACTGAAAGGAGAGATTTTTCAGCGTTTAGGGATTATTTACAACATTGAAGGGCAAAATCGCTCCACATTCAAAGATTCTCTTTTACGCACGGGCGATTTTAAAGGAATAGGCAATCAATTTATGTATGGTATGCGCCAACGTATTACCATTCAAACAACTGGTGGTGTATTTAAAAACGTTTTGAAATTAACGCCAAGTGTCAACTACGGAACGGTATTGAATTTCCAACAAATTCGAATGTCGCACAATGCTACAACCAATACGGCAAAAGCGGATACAATAAACAAAGTTGGATTGGCACACGAACTTTCTTTAAACATGGCTGCTACAACTGTAGTGTACAGCTATTACCGCATCGTGGGAAAAAACAAACCCATCATGCGTCATGTGTTAACTCCTAATGTTTCGTTTAGCTTTAGACCTTTGTTGACAAAAAATAGAGTGGATTCTGTTGGCTACAACATGGCGCCTATCACCTATTCACCGTTTTCTAACAGTGTTTATTCGTATGCAGCTACTAACGACCAAGCTTTGTTGAATTTTGGCATCAACAACTCATTTGAAATTAAACGTAAATCGGACAAAGACACGGTAACTGGTTTTCAAAAAATTAGAATAATTGACGCTTTTAGTGTGAATGGAAGTTATGATTTCATGCGCGATTCGATGAATCTTTCAGACCTAAACATAGGTTTGCGCATTAGTCCGTTTAAATGGCTCAACATTGTTGGAGCATCTTCGGTTTCTTTTTATGGTTGGGATGCCACAACAAATGCTTCTGTAAAACAATTTGCATTGCAGCACAACAAAAAATTAGGGCGATCAATGACCAATTCAATAGCCACAACATTTACCATCACCTCCAAAGAAAGTAGAGAAAAAATTGAAGAAAACCGAGAGGCTGCCGCTCAAAATTGGCAAACCGATTACGATTATTTCTATTTGCACCCAGAACGCATTATCGACTATCGCATTCCGTGGAAAGTTAATATTTCGCATCAATTTAACTTGAACCGCAACACCAACAAAACGGTTTACAATTCTGCTGAATTCAATCAAATTCATACGCTTAACATTGATGCCGATGTGAGTATTACCAAACGTTGGAAATTAGGTGCCGTGTTGAATGTTGATTTAAAAAACAAAAAGGTAACCAATGGTTATTTCACTTTGAACCGCGACATGCACTGTTGGGCACTTTCGTTTCGTTGGACACCAATTGGTTATAACAAAAGCTTTTTGCTAACCATTCGCAACACTTCATCAATATTTAAAGATGCTAAGTTAGACTTTAGAAAACCACCCGTCTTTTTATAATTCATAAAATTGTTACTTTTGTTGAAATTTAAAATAAAACAACAAGTGACATTAGCAGAAACAGCAGAACTCAATCGAAGAAAAAAAATCATAGCAATATGGTTGTTGGTTGGAGTTTTTATGATTGTATTTCAAATCATAACCGGTGGAGTAACAAGATTAACAGGTTCGGGCTTATCAATGACAGAATGGGAGCCAATTATGGGAGCCATTCCACCATTAAACGATGCAGATTGGCAAAAAGCATTTAGAGGTTATCAAGAAATTGCGCAATACAAATACGTCAACAACCATTTTACCATTGAGGATTTTAAATTCATCTTTTTTTGGGAATGGTTTCACCGTTTATGGGCACGTTCTATTGGTGTTGTTTTCATCGTTCCATTCATTTATTTTTTAGTAAAGAAATACATTACCAAAGATTTAATTACACCTTTAATCATCATTTTTGGATTGGGTGTTTTGCAAGCAACAATTGGTTGGTACATGGTGCAAAGTGGATTGAACGGTTCTAGTTTGGTGCGTGTTAGTCATGTTCGTTTAGCCATTCACTTGCTTACGGCATTAATTTTATTAGCTTACATTTTATGGGTGGCACTTCGTTTATTGATTCCAAACGACCAAATTGTGCGTCACAGTGGAACACGAAATTTTCACCTATTCACATTGATTTTATTATTCATACAATTGGCATACGGTGCATTTATGTCGGGGTTATTGGCTGCTTTAATTGCTCCATCTTGGCCTACGATGAATGGATATTGGATTCCACCAGGTATGTCTAAGTTGAGTTGGATTAATAGTGAATTAAATGTTCAATTTGTTCACCGAATGGTTGCTTACCTCTTGTTTTTTGTCATCATCTTTGGTTTTATAAAAACATGGAAATTGGCTAAAAAAACAAATTCTATTGCTTTGAAAAAAGCAGCTATTTGGCCTTTGATTTTTGTGATTTCACAGGTAACACTAGGAATTTTTACAGTAATTTCCATTCCTCATTTAAAAAGAGGGAGTTTTGGAGTTTACGAAACATTGGCACAAACCCATCAGATAGTTGGAATGTTGCTTTTCATTTCAATTGTGGTGGTATTGTACATTGTTAGAGGAAATAAATCAACAAAGTAAGACATGGCTTGTTTTGAGTTTAACGGATTTAAACCAGTTGTAAAACCATCGAGTTTTATTCATCCCAACGCGGTGGTAACTGGCAACGTCATCATTGGCGAAAACGTATATATTGGTCCCGGAGCTGCAATTCGCGGAGATTGGGGGCAAATCATTATTGAAGACGGGTGCAATGTGCAAGAAAATTGTACCATCCACATGTTTCCTGGCACCACCGTTACGTTGAAAAAAGGAGCGCACATTGGACATGGAGCCATTGTTCATGGTGGAACTATTGGTGAGAATTCGATGGTTGGAATGAACGCCGTAATTATGGATGATTGCGTTATTGGCAAAGAGTGCATTATTGGTGCATTGGCTTTTGTTCCAGCTAATACTACGTTGCCCGACAGAAGTTTGGCAGTTGGCAATCCAGCAAAAGTGATTAAACAAGTGAGCGATGAAATGATTGCATGGAAAACCAAAGGAACGGCTTTGTATCAAGCGTTGCCGGGAGAATGTTATGCAACATTAAAACCTTGTGAACCGTTGACAGAAGTGGAACCCAACCGTCCGACACAAGAAAAAATGTATCAAACGTGGGAAAAAATTAAAAATGCTTAATTGCCTTTTGTAATATGGAAGAACTAAAGAAATTTGAAACCTTGTTTGAACCCGAATTAATGCGAGAGATTGCAAAATCGGCAAGTGTGGTTCAAATAAATGAAGGTGCAACCATTCTTGATGTTGGTCAAGCGGTTAAAGTAATTCCATTATTGCTTGAAGGTATTTTAAAAATTTCTCGTTTCGACGAATCAGGCAAAGAGCTTTTGTTGTATTACGTGCATGCCAATGAAAGTTGTGCTATGACATTTACGTGTTGTATGCAACAGTATCCGAGCGAGATAAAAGCAGTTGCAGAAACCAACGTTAAACTCATTGCCATTCCTATTGGGGTGATGGATGAATGGTTGTCCAAATATCCAACGTGGAAAAGTTTTGTAATGAAAACCATACGCAATCGTTTCAATGAATTGCTCAACACTATTGACCAATTGGCCTTTCAAAAATTGGATGAACGATTGGTTACTTATTTAAAAGAAAAAGCACGTGCCACCAACTCCATGTTGATTAATCTATCGCATGAAGAAATTGCTAATGAATTGGCGTCATCGCGCGAAGTTATCTCTCGCCTATTGAAGAAGTTAGAGAACGAAAAAAAACTATTGCTTTATCGCGGTCAAATTAAATTATTGAGCAATTTGTGATAATTGTCACGGTTTACCACTTCCATTTGCCCTAATTTTGTCAAAAATAAAGTTATGAAATTGAAAAAAAATATGGGGCTTTTGGATAAAGTGATTCGCATTTCCTTAGCCATTTTAATTGCAATTCTCTATTTTAGTTCTATCATTACGGGAACAACAGCTTTGCTATTAGGTATTTTGGCGGTGATTTTTGTTCTAACAAGTTTTGTTAGCTTCTGCCCATTATATCTTCCTTTTGGTATCTCAACAAGAAAAGATTAAAAGCATTGAAAAAATTATTTTTAAAATATAGATTAGCCCTCATTGGATTGTTAATTGGTGGAATTGGTGGTTATGCCTACTATTATTTTGTAGGTTGTGCAAGTGGAACCTGTGCCATCACATCCAAGCCATTAAACAGCACTTTGTATGGGATGTTATTAGGCGTTTTATTATTTACAAGTTTTAAAAAAGAAGAAAGATGAATTACAAAACAATTATCGACGTAAGAACACGTGAAGAATTTATGGGTGGAAATGTTGCAGGAAGCATTAATATCCCATTAAACGAAGTGGTAGATAGAATTGAAGAAATCAGAGCGATGGAGCAACCAATTTTATTGTGCTGTTTGAGTGGAGGAAGAAGCGGACAAGCTACCAATTATTTAAAAAGCCAAAACATCGACTGTGAAAACGGTGGCGGATGGATGGATGTTAATTACAGAATAAACAATTTGTAATATGGGATTCCTAAAAAAATTGTTTGGATTGGGTCCAAGTGCCGATTTCAAAACATTAGTTGCCAATGGAGCACAAATCATTGACGTGCGTACGCCTCAAGAATTTAAAGGCGGGCATATCAAAGGATCTGTTAATATTCCATTGCAAAATTTATCCACTCAATTGTCAAAAATCAAAAAAGACAAACCAGTTATTACATGTTGTGCATCGGGTATGCGTAGCGCAAGTGCAAAAAACATATTGAAATCAAACGGTTTTCAAGAAGTGCACAACGGTGGAGGTTGGATGAGTTTAAACAACAAGATTTAATCTTTTTGTTTTATAGCTCGCTGAATATCAAAAAACACTTTTTCTATTGTTTTGTAGGTGCTATTGGGTTGTGGACCTAAAGCTGGAGCCTGCACAATGTATGAATAAGGGTCAATTAATACATATTGTGGGAATGTTGTAATTTTATAGTAAGAAAATATTGAATTTTCATTGGGTACTATTGCAACATCCCATTTTATGTTTTTCAACGTTTTGTCTTCCTTACTATTTGCAACATCCGATTCTTTACAAATAGTGATAAATGTAATTTCACTGCTGTATTTTTCGTATAAATTTTGAAGCAACGGAATTTCTTTTCTATTGTTTTCATCCATAGGATTGTAGAAATGAACGTACAAATACTTGCCTTTATAATCGCTCAATCCTTTTAAATCTCCTTTTTGATTTTTGACAACAAAATCGGGCGCTTTTCCGCCGTTTACTACTTCAGTCAATCGGTTAATTATATTGGCAGCAATTATTTTATTGGCACTGAATAACGCATGATTTTTTACACTATCCAAAACCGTAATGATGTTGGTTTGAGGATAATCGGGAGAATAATACAACTCTGACAGCATTTTTACCATTACCATTTCACGAATGCGTCTGTTGATGAGCGTATATTCCAACCCAAGTGCATTCATAATTAAAGAGGGGCTACTTTTTAGCAATCCTAAATAAACACGGTTATTTACTTCCATTGGAATGATGGACATCATGCTACTATAAAACTTGAGGAAATAATCCATGTAAGCATCGTTATGATACAATACTTTTTGGTGTTTGATGTAAAAATCGTGCTTCTCGTATCTATTTCTGTTTCCCGCTTGCTGAATGTTATCAATGGTATTGGCAATAGTAAAACGAACGTAATCAAAAATGTATTTTCCTGTGTCTTGAACATAATAGTTTTCTACTACCGTTTTAAAACTATCCACTTTGTGGTTAAATCGAATAGGGTTTTTATAGGCATCGGCATAATTCAACGCTAAAAAATTATCCATCCAACGGTTAAAACCCAAAATTCTGTAATTGATATCGGTTGAATCTAAATCAAAAAAAGTTAATTCCACTTGATTTCCCGCAGGTCGAAAAGGTTGACGAGGGTCTTTTTGTGGAAATAAAATAGAATACTGCCCTTTTGGTTGAACATACATAAAAGAACGGTTATTCTCAATTTTCACAAGCACACGTTGGGTTTCTGCAATATTAAATGACATTGAGAATGTTGAATCACTTTCAACAGTTGACGAAGCAATGGTAGCTGTTTTTTGACTGATGTAATCTTCAATTTCTTCTACTTGAATTTTTTTTCCTACAAATGCAGGTGCATACCCTTTGATGGTTACCAAATTGGTTTGTCCAAAAACAGACAAGCTAATCAATAGGAGAAAAAAGGAAAGAAATAGACGTTTCATTTGATAAAATTTAAAATTCCTGAGCAGAAATTGTACCACTAATTAAACGAGTAAATGAGAATTGGTTACAAATTGCTCTATGGAAGCGCCATTTCTATGAATTTCACGAATGATGGTGGAACTAATTGCAGAAAATTCGGGGTCGGTTAAAAAGATAACCGTTTCTATATCCGAAATTGATTGATTCATATGAGCAATGGAGCGCTCGTATTCATAATCTTTCGAATCTCTGAGCCCGCGAATGATAAATTGTGCATCCATGTCTTTACAAAATTCTACCGTTAATTTATTGTAGGCTTCAATTCTAACATTGGGAGCATCTGCAAAAAGCGATTGAATGTGCTTAATACGTTTTTCGGTATCAAACATATAATTTTTAGTGCTATTGATTCCAACACCAATTACAACCTCATCAAACAATTTCAAGGCTTTTCTAACCACCACTTCATGTCCTTTTGTAAACGGATCAAAAGACCCAGGAAACAAACCTCTTTTCATAATTTTATTTTAAATAGTTTATCAAATCAACCAAACGATTGGAGTAACCGGCTTCGTTATCGTACCAACCAACAATTTTCACCATGTTACCTACAACACTTGTCAGACCAGCATCATATACACAACTATGTGGATTTCCAAGCACATCCACAGAAACAATTGGATCTTCGGTATATTCCAAAATACCTTTTAAATAACCATCAGCAGCTGCTTTCATTGCTTGGTTAATTTTTTCAATGGTTAAATCACCTTTAAACGTCATGGTGATATCGGATAAAGAACCATCTTTTACAGGAACACGCACTGCGCCTCCTCCCATTTTACCTTCGTATTCTGGAAAAATCTTGGTGATAGCCTTTGCGGCTCCAGTTGTTGTTGGGATAATGGATTCACCAGCGGCACGTGCTCTTCGCAAATCTTTGTGGGGAGCATCGTGCAAACGTTGATCGGCTGTGTAACTATGCACGGTTGTGATAAACGCATTTTCAATTTCACAAATGGTTTTCATCACAGCAATCAGCGGTGCTATGTTATTGGTTGTACAAGATGCGTTGGAAATAATTGTTTCTGAACCATCCAAAATAGATTGGTTGATGCCCATTGTTACCATTTTAATAGCTGCATCTGAAGGAACGGCAGAAATAATTACTTTTTTGGCACCGGCTTTTATGTGTCCACTTGCTAATTCCTTTGATTTAAACAAACCTGTTGCTTCAACAACAATGTCCACGTTGTATTGTTTCCATGGAATGTTTTCTGGATTTTTTTCTTGAGAGAATACAATTTTTTTTCCGTTTTCAAACACAAATGCATTCTCAACAACTTTAAATTGAAATGGGTTTCTTCCATGAACGCTATCGTACTTAAACAAATGGGCAAGTATTTCAATATCTGCCAAATCATTTACCAACGCAACAGAAAAATCATTTTGTTGCAAGGCCATTTTTGTAAAATACCTTCCTATTCTACCGAAGCCATTTATACCAATTGTTTTCATGTCCTCCAAATTAAAGTGTTTACAAATTTACATAAAACAAAAGAGGTTATCACTACTGACAACCTCTTCTTTTAGTTTATTTGAATCTTATTAGTGAACTACTTGAATAAATCCGTGTTTTTCAAGTTTATCTCCACCATAAATTTTAGCTTTAATTGTGTAGAAGTAAACACCTTCTGGCACTAAATGACCTGAACGATCTCTACCATCCCATGAACCAGTCAAGTCGCTGTATTCATAAATTACGTTACCCCAACGGTTAACAATTACACAGTTAAACTCTGCAATACCATCAGCATTCACAAACCATTTGTTGTTTCCTGATTGAGAAGACAAAGAAATAACGTTTGGAGCTTCAATATCACATGCATGGTATTCAATTACAGCTGTATCAGAATATGTATAACATTCGTTGGCAATTGTTACGATGTAATTTCCAGGTTCTGTTACCGTAATAATTGGTGTTGTAGCACCTGTATTCCAAGAATAAGTTACAGTAGAAGTTGGTTCTAAAGCACCTAATTCATAAGAAATACCATAACACAAGCTTGTATCTTTCACCTCTGTATAGATGTATGGAGGGAAAGTAATGTTGGCGTCATAAGTAACATTACAGAAATCATCGTGGTATTGAATGTGGTATGTTCCAGGAGTTGACACCGTAATACCAGGTTGAGCAACCGAATCTCCGTAAACAAAATTTGCTGCCGTATCTTCTGCCCAAGCTGTAGAAGGATTATCAACAACCGACCATTTACCACCGTCATAACTATCTACTTCTAAACCAAAACTTCCAAGGTTACAAGCCATTGTTGGCACTGTTGGGAATCCAGAAGGCACAAATAAAATTACCGCATTATCACTCAAACTTGGGCAATATTTATCGGTATAAACTACTTGCGCACTATATGGAGTGGTAGTAACTGTTACAACAGGATTTTCAATTGTATCATTAGAGAAAGTTATATCTTGAGGAGATACTGACGACCAAATTCCACCGTTAAATGAACTTACTTTACTGGAATCAATAGCAAACGTATTTCCACATATAGTCGTATCGTTGAATATAACTGGTTTATAGGTAAACACAATTTGAGATTCTAATCCTTCACCACATGGATTATCCAAATTAATTGTATAAATACCATAAGTAGAAGCTGTAATAATTGGGTTATTTGCTGTTGTACTTGAGAAAGAAATCTCAGGATTTGGAGAAGACCAATGGCAGCTTGTTCCAACTACAGAACCAGTTACTTGATAAGTTAAAGTATTACATGCAACTGCATCAGGGAAAATAGTTGAAGCAACACCTTGAGCAATAGTAAATACAGTATCGTTATTACACAAACCTGTTGTGTCAGAGTTGTAAATATGATATGTTCCAGGTCCTAAAACAATTGTATCACCACTATCCACAGCAGGGTTACCTGTATTCCAGTTCATCACTTGAATAGCTGTTGGTTGACCAATAGAAATTGTTGAAGTTGTTTCACCTGGGCACAAGAATAAATTTCCTTGTAAGTTAAAAGCAGCAGGTTCTGGTACAAAAACTAAAGTATCTACTCGTTTATAACATCCGTTCAAGTTAACGGTTACACCAAATAAACCAGATTCAGTAACTGTTCCTGTTGGTGTTGTAGCACCGTTATCCCATAAATAACCATCATAAGGACCACCTGTGACGCTAATTGGAAATTGATCACAAGCAGGAGTAAATGACAATTGTGGGTCTAAAACTTGAGCTGAGTTAACAATTTCAATATAGAATGTTACTGAAGTTACACCTGGAGTTGGAGAATAACTATCTGTTGCTGTTACAGTCACAGGATAAACCCCCGCATTTCCTGCATTCCCAGAAGCTGTTAAGACAATGGTTGCCACGTTTCCAGAAGTATTACTAACTTGTTGAAGTGTATTCAAGTTACCATCGTTTGAATAAGTAACCGAAGTTGTTTGGTTCAACTCAGGCGACAAGAATGTAATCATAAAGTTGGCTGTATCACCATAAGTACAAATTCGAAATGTATCACAAGAAGAAACACCTTGAGCAATAGGTGGAGTATTGTTGGAGTTAGAAATATCAAAGAAATACGATTTATTATCTAAGTAAGAAATCCCATCATTCACTCCTAACGGTCCATCAAAATCAATTCCTGCATGGTCAAAACGACCAATTAAGAAATACCCAACATTATCTCCTTTGTTTGCCCCACATGTTGCAGGAGTACCACCAAATCCATTAACTCCTGACGAAGCAGAACCTGTTGTCCATTGCATGTCTTTGTAACAAAAAGCAATGTTTTTTCCATCTGGCACAGAAGGGTCTGTTCCATCTGTAAGCGTCAACTGGAATGTATTTAATTTATCTCCCTGCATACTGTAGTAACCAACATTTACCCAATTCACAAAAATTGCATGGGGTGTTACTTTGTATAATACTTGTCCATTTCCAGCACGTGTATCCACGTCAGCCCAAAACGGGGCAATAATTTTATTGTTAGCAGATGGAAATGCTGTAGATGAATAAGTACTTAAAGGGCTTCCAAAAGTAATATTCCCATTGTTATTGATATACAATGAGTTGTAGGTAGTTCCATAGAAATTAAATGAAAACGGCAAGTTAATTAAACCACTTGAACCATCATCATTTGGAGCTAATGCTAAAGAGTATGTTGCATCTGGTGTAACGTAGCAATCACAATCAGAAGAGCGAGAGCTTTTTTGGATATTTGTTAAATCAGGCTTTGCCGCACCAATTTCAACTTGATTTTGCAAATCCAAAACAATTGAATATTGATCCAATGTTCCATTTGCTTTTGCTTGGTGATATTCTGGGGAATCCACTTTTATTTCACTTTTTTGCGCATGCACAGCTGTAAAAGTAAAAGTAGAAGCAACAGCAATAATCAATCCTTTAATTTGTCGAATATTCATAATATCTATTTCTAATCATTAATTTAACTACAGACTACAAAAATATCAAAATAGTTGCGCGAAAAAAATAAAAAAAGGGATAAATGTTTATTTTTTTCATTTACCCCTTTAAAAAATTTAAAATAATAACACTAGTGAACTACATGAATGAAGCCTTGTTTCACCAATTTTTCACCTCCTTCTCTAGTTGCATTAATTTTATAGAAATAAACACCTTCCGTTACCAAATTTCCTTGTTTATCTTTTCCATCCCAACCGCTTGTGGCATCATTGTATTCAAAAACAACAGTTCCCCAACGGTTTAAGATAATACAATTAAAGTCTGCAATCCCATCTGCTTTTACATGCCAGAAATTGTTTCCAGCTTGTGATGAAATGGAAATAACGTTTGGAGCTTCAATTTCACACGCATTAAATGTAATAACAGCAGTATCTATCGCTGTATAACATTGATTACTTACTGTAACAATGTAGTTTCCAGTTTGTGCAACTTGAATGCTTTCGGTTGTAGCCCCCGTATTCCATGAATAATCTGTTGCGTTGAATGCATTTGCAGTTAATGTATGTTGAACTCCCAAGCACAACGTTGTATCGTTGATCTCAACCCAAGGATAATCAACAAAGTTAAGTGTAATTTGCTGAGAGTAACCACACGTATTATCAGTAAATGTTAAATTATATTGTCCTGCATTTGGAATTACAGATACCATAACATTTTCATTAACCGAACCTCCATTAGTTGTTGGTCCAGTAACAAATACTAAAGCTGTATCTTCTAACCAAGCAGTTGATGGATTGTCTTGAACAGTCCAAATTCCTGGCCCATACGAGTTGGATGTTAATATTTCTGACATATCGTTACACGAAAATGCTGGTGGTGTAGCAACAGATGGCTGAGGTGCGAAAATTAAATTCGCATTATCTGATCCACATCCATTGGTGTATGTCAATGTTACATTTATCACTCCGTTATTAGGTGTAAATGTTGGAGCCAATACAGAAGTTGATGGACTAAAAGTTCCGCTATTTGCAGGTGTCATAGACCATTGACCAAGTGCAATTGTTTGAATACTATCAGCTGGGATATTAAATGAACTTGCACAAACAGTTGTATCCGCAAAAATAACAGGTACAATTTGATTGTATGCCAACATTGTATCGGATGCAGAACAGCCATTGCTTTGATCTGTAACATGTAAAATATAGGTTGCTGCCGTTGGCACCGATGGTGTTGGAATGTTTGAGAAATCATACATTGTTACATTTCCATCCGTTCCATCCCATGAATAAACTAATGTTCCACCCGATGTTGTGCTTCCAGAACCTTGAATAGTAATTGTTCCAGAAGGACAAATTTCCATATCTGGTCCAGCATTAGCAATTGGCAATGTATTGTTTACTGTAATTGTTACTACTTGAGTTGCACTACAATGATTTGTTGGATTTGTTACGCTATATGTATAAGTACCAGCTGTATTGACATTGGCAATGTTGTATCCCAAAGAATCAAGCACATTAATGATATTTCCAGGTGCTGCGGTTGTCCACGTACCACTCACTCCAGCATCAGAATTTGCTGCAATTGGTATGATTGGATTTGTACAAGTTACAACAGTTCCAAGAGGAGTTTGCACATCAATTACTGGTTGTGTTAAATCTCCATTTATTTGAATTACTTGCGAAGTAACACATGTACTAGCAATATCTGTAGCCGTTAATGTATAAGTTCCAGGGCTATTAATATCAACTGTTTCACTATTTGGATTGCTTGTCATATTTCCATTTGTAGTTGTCCAACCAAAAGACAATCCTGTTTGGTTACCAGAAGAGTTTGACACGTGACCAACCAATGTTGTAGTTGGTGTTGCACAATCCAAATCAATTGCTGGATCAATAGAAACAATAGGATTATAACCTCCAGCAACAATGACAACAGTATCAGAATTAACACATGAATTTGGTGCTGGACCTGTTACGGTCAAAATATAGGAGCCAATGGTGTTAACTACTGGACTCGTGGTTGTTTGTCCAGAAATAAAACCAGTGTTCCCTCCATATATATCTGTCCATTGGAGAGTTGAGCCAGGTGTGGCCGAGGATCCAGAAAGTTGGAAAGTGTTAGTTGTTGGATCTAAACAGTTAAATACTGCAGGAGAAACAACAGTTACATTTGGTTCTGCAATGATATTAACATTTAATACGGCAGGAGGAGCACACACACCTGCAGAAGGCGTAAATGTGTATGGTGTTGATCCAACAATTGATGTATTAATTGTTGCAGGCGACCAAGTTCCTGAAATTCCTTCATTTGAAACACTTGGTAAAGTTGGTGCCGCTGCACCTTCACATGCAGAAATAGGATTAAATGTTGGTGTTGCTGTTGACGGCGCTGTATAAGTTAAAATATGTGTTTGTGCTGTTGCACATTCTGCTGAACCAGAAAAATATACTTCAATATTACACGTTGGCGAAGCAAGACTCAAACCTGTTAGTGTATAATTATAAGGTGTAGAGCCAAGAGGAATAAGTGTAAGGTTTCCTGTACAATCTTTCACGACTAAATCACCCACCAAAGAACCAGGAGGATTTATTGTAATCGTTCCATCCACAGAATACACGCCATTGACGGCATCACAGTTATGCAACGAAACATTGTTACTTAATATAGCACAACAACTTTGAACGGTAATTGTTAAAGTATAATCGTTTGAAGTTGGACATCCTGCCACACCTCCTTGAGAATGAACCGTATATGTATAAGTACCAGGTGTTGTTGGCGGCGTAATTGTTACTGTTGCACCACTTGTTGCGCTTAGATTTGGTGAAGGATCCCATGTGTAAGTTCCATCACCTCCATAAGCTGTAACTGTAATACTTTCACCTGTACATAATGTAACGTTATTGCCTACATCCAATCCAAGTGGGATTGCCACACCATCTGTTGCGACAAAAGTGTAGTCACAAACATCACCTCCAAAACCATCAATCATAATATAGTATTGATTTCCGGGTGTCAATCCGTTTGCAGTTACATTATAGGGTGTGTTTTGCGCATACATTTCATTCACACAAACATGGCTTACAACTGGCCCGCTACTACAATTGGCAGCCGAAAAAATCATAATTTGAATTGCTTCATCACTATAACAATTATATACATAAGCATCAAAAGAGATGGTAGAGGACTCTGCAGTAAAGGATAAGAATGCATTGTTTTCTATTGAACCACAAAAAGCACTATTTAATTGCGACCAATAATTTGCCCCATAAGTACTTGAAGTTGTCCCACAAAAACCATGTGGATTACAAATAGGTGTTGCAATACACGCTGTATTCCCTGGCGCAGGATTCACAGCACACGGTGGCAAACCTGAAGGAGGTGGTACAAATGACGAACCAGAAGCTACAGCTAATTGAGTAATAGCAACAGAAATTAATAAAAGGATAAATCTTACAAAAGCTTTCATATTTTTTTGAGTATTAATAATAGTATTGTAGTAAAACTGAAATTACATTTTTTCTAACGTAATTTTTTCTCTAGCACCGTTAGGGTAAGCTAACGACAACTGACATGTTTTTTCGTCTTTATATTCTATTTTAGCAACAACCAAACGTCTGTCTCTTTTAGGATTTACATCCACCGATTGTTGATTTGGGGCTGTTATTTCTAGAATGTATTGCCCTAGTTTTTCTTCAACGATAAAGAAGGCATACAACGGTTTCTCTTGGTTATAAGAAACAATTTTTTGGTCTTCCACAACAACCTTATCAAAGTTTTTACCTTGAGTCACTTTGTAAGTACCCGATGAAATTGGATTTTGCACTTGAGCAAACAATACTGAACTTGCACAAATTGCCATAATTGCCCAAGTAGTAGCTAGTAATTTTTTAATTCTCATAATAAGTTAATAGTTTTATTTTTGTATTTCAGACGCAACGGTTTTTTAATTGGTTGCATCTAAAATCTTTGGCTAATATAGAAATTTATTTCTTTGTTGTTACAAAAATGATATATTTGCTTTTACTATGAAAATTCAACTTAATTTCTATTCAAAACTTACAATCACACTCCTTGCCTCCACATTTTTAAGCTGGGCGGTTTGGAATTTGCAAGGAGCATCTCCCCTGCTATTCATTGCAATAACTCCATTATTTATTGGTCTTCATGAAATAATAAAATCAGAAAAAAAGAATGCCTTTATTGTTTTATTCTATATTTATTTATTCAAGTTAGGATGGGTTTTTACGCAAATGTTTTGGCTCAAAGGCGTCACTTTTGATACTTTTTATTTAGCAGTATTAACTCATTCATTTATTTTTGTTATTATTTTAACTCCTATACTTTATCTTCTCAAATCCTCGAAAATGGAATTTGCTTTTTACTATATCCTACTGGCTTGGTTGCTATTTGAATATTTAATGCAGAACTTGCCTTTGTTAAGTCCATTTTATATACTTGGAACAGCTTTTGGCGATGTACCTCTACTAATAAAAAGCTACTCAATAATTGGAATTGAAGGAGGAAGTTTGTGGATATTGTTGACCAATTTTTTTCTTTTCAAGCTTCTAATTAACAGAAAAAACTATGTAAAACAACTAGTCGCCTTAGTAGTTGTGCTTATAACTCCTCTATTTTTAGGTTTGCTTTTTAATTCTTCTCATTCTTCTTCTAAGCAAATAAAAGTGGCTGCTTTGCACACTAATTTCAATCCGTTGAATTACAATTATGCATTACGGCCAACAGAAATCATCGATTCGTTGTGGAATTTATCCAAAAACGTATCCAAAGAAACATCAGCTTTGGTATGGCCAGAAACAGTGATTACTAATTTAGGATGGGCACATGAATTAAATTTTAACCCCAACGTTGATTCACTTCAACAAAAATTAGTGCCGTATCCAAATTTATCATTGATTTTTGGTGCCAATTTATATGCTTTAGGAAAAGATACTACTGACAAACAATTGAACTATGATGCAACCAACAACTATTATTATTATGTATATAATATGTCATTCATTCTTACTTCGCAAAAAGCCATTGAATACAGAAGTAAAGAAATTTTTGTTCCATTTCAAGAACAAATTCCCTATGTCAATCAATTTCCATTCTTAAAAAAATTGATTACCGTGGTTGGAAATCCTAATTATTATGCGGAAAATAAAAATGATTTCAATGTGTTACGCTTGCAAAATGGAGTTTCTTATTCGCCCCTATTGTGTTATGAAATTTGCTATCCTCATTTTACCTCAAAAATGAGTGAGGATGTAGGTTTTATTGCACTTTCGGGAAATGAGCATTGGAACACAAGCCCAATTGGCTCCAGAATTTATTTCAATATACTTAAATCCATAGCTGCCCAAAATGCTTGTGCAATTGTTAAAAGCTCCAACAACGGAATTTCGGCAATTGTTGACAAAAACGGTGTTGCAATTCAAGAAAAAAAATTCAACGACACAGGCTTATTGGAAGCAAAAATTGATGTGAAAGAAAACTCTAACTTTTATTCATTTGTTAGTGGTTACACTTCATTTTTAGCCCTTATATTAGCACCGTTTTTATTCATTTTAGCACGTCGAAAAAAATGAATTATGTGATTTAAAAAAGATTTGACAAATTTCAATTTGCTAATTTGTTCAATTATTGTAAATTTAACCTCTCAAATTAATTGATTATGCACATTGCAATCGCTGGAAATATTGGATCTGGAAAAACAACGTTAACACAAATGTTGGCAAAACATTATGGTTGGGATACTCATTTTGAAGATGTTGAACAAAATCCTTACTTAAATGATTTTTATGAAGACATGCAACGTTGGTCGTTCAACCTTCAAATTTATTACTTGAATTCGCGTTTTACACAAATTCAAGAAATTAAACAATCAAATACCAGTGTGGTTCAAGACAGAACAATTTATGAAGATGCGTTCATTTTTGCGCCTAACCTCCATTCAATGGGGTTAATGACAACGCGTGATTTTGAAAACTATTTTTCATTGTTCAATTTGATGGATTCATTTGTTTCTGCTCCCGATTTATTGATTTATTTGCGTGCAAGTGTGCCTACATTGGTGAGCCATATTCAACAACGCGGTCGCGATTACGAAGAAAGCATCCGTTTGGATTATTTGAAACGCTTAAACGAGCGCTACGAAGCTTGGATTTCTACTTATGACAAAGGAAAACTTTTAATTGTTGACATTGATAACAATAACTTCCCAGAAAATCAAGAAGATTTAGGGAAAATTATCAATTCAATAGATGCAGAAATTCACGGTTTATTTTAATACAACAATAAATGATAGTAGTTACAGGAGCAGCGGGTTTTATAGGAAGTTGCTTGGTTAGTTATCTTAATCAGGAGGGGTATCCTGATATCGTAGTGGTGGATGATTTTTCTAAAACCGAAAAAGCCCAAAATTTGGTAGGTAAGACCATTGCCGCTAAAGTTTCTCGCAATGATTTCAATGCTTGGTTCAAAGATTTTGCTTCTGAAATAGATTTTGTTTTTCACATCGGTGCACGAACAGACACAACAGAGTTTAACAAAGCTATTTTTGACGAATTGAACGAGCGTTTTTCGCAAGAAGTTTGGAAAACATGTGTTGAACATCAAATTCCTCTTGTTTATGCTAGTTCTGCTGCCACTTATGGTTTAGGAGAATTTGGCTACAAGGACGATCATGCTATCATTGAAAAGTTGCAACCATTAAATCCTTATGGTGATTCTAAAAATAATTTTGATAAGTGGGTGTTGAAACAAACTGCTTTTCCTCCGTTTTGGGCTGGATTGAAGTTTTTTAATGTTTACGGACCCAACGAATACCACAAAGGCAGAATGGCTAGCGTTATTTTTCATGCTTTCCATCAAATCATGAAAACGGGAGAGATGAAATTGTTCCGTTCACACAATCCAAACTATAGTGATGGTGGACAATTGCGTGATTTTGTATATGTTAAAGACGTAATTAGTGTTTGTAAATTCTTAATGGAAAATAAACCGCAAAGCGGAATTTATAACTTAGGTTCTGGAAAAGCACGCACATTTTTAGATTTAGCAAAAAACACATTCAAAGCACTCAACAAAGAAGAACACATTTCATTTATTGACACGCCTGCCGATATTCGTGATAAATACCAATATTTCACAGAGGCCGACATGTCTAAATTGATTGCACAAGGTTATAACAAACCGTTTTATACATTAGAAGAAGGTGTTGCAGATTATGTAGAAAACTACCTTTCTGCAGAAAAATATTATTAATAATTATTCGGATTTACTCCACAAAAACAAAGAATTATGTACGGTAAAATGAAAGACTTTTTAGCATCTGAATTGAAAGCTATTGAAGAAGGAGGAATTTACAAACGCGAGCGTATTATTACTAGTCCACAAGGTGCTAATGTGCAAGTGAGTACTGGCGACAACGTAGTAATTATGTGTGCCAACAACTATCTTGGGTTATCCTCGCATCCAGAAGTTATTCAAGCGGCAAAAGAAACTTTAGACACGCATGGTTTTGGAATGTCATCTGTTCGTTTTATTTGCGGAACACAAGATATTCACAAAGAATTGGAAGCTAAAATTGCTAAATTTTACGGAACTGAAGATACAATTTTATATGCTGCTGCCTTTGATGCCAATGGAGGAGTTTTTGAACCTTTGTTTGGTGAAGAAGATGCGATTATTTCAGATGAATTGAACCACGCGTCAATTATTGATGGTATTCGTTTGTGCAAAGCGCAACGTTACCGTTACAAGCATTCGGATATGGCTGATTTGGAAGAACAGTTGAAAAAAGCACAAGCACAACGTCACCGCATTATTGTTACTGATGGTGTGTTCTCTATGGATGGTGACATTGCAAAAATGAATGAAATTTGTGATTTGGCCGACAAATACGATGCGTTGGTGATGACCGATGAATGTCACTCTGCTGGATTTATTGGTAAAACGGGACGTGGTGTTCCAGAATACCACAACTGTATGAATCGTGTGGACATCATCACCGGAACTTTAGGAAAAGCATTGGGTGGCGCCATGGGTGGTTACACAACTGGTAAAAAAGAAATTATCGATATGTTGCGTCAACGTTCTCGTCCTTATTTGTTTTCCAATTCACTTGCTCCATCAATTGTTGGTGCTGCCAATAAAGTATTTGATTTGTTGAGCTCAACAACAGAATTAAGAGACCGATTGGAAGAAAATACCAACTATTTCAAAAAACACATTATTGAAGCAGGTTTTGACATCAAACCAGGCGATTCTCCAATTGTGCCAATTATGTTGTATGATGCAGCATTATCACAACAATTTGCAGATGAATTGTTAAAAGAAGGGGTGTATGCAATTGGCTTCTTCTACCCTGTTGTTGCTAAGGGGCAAGCACGCATCAGAACGCAAATATCGGCTGCTCACACCAAAGAAGATTTGGACAAAGCAATCAACGCGTTTATCAAAGTAGGAAAAAATCTAGGTGTTATCAAATAAGACAAAGGCTCCATCGAGGAGCCTTTTTTGTTATGAAAAAATATACGAATTTAATTTACCAAGGTTCTGACAACCGTTCATCGTTGTATGACTTGTTTTTAGTTGATGACTCAAAAGACCAAGCTCTTGTTGTGTTTATGCACGGCTACACGGGCTACAAAGATTGGGGTTGTTGGAATTTAATGGGCGATGCAATTGCAAATAATGGTTATTCGTTTGCCAAGTTTACCATTACGCACAGTGCCACAACTGTTGAACACTCAACTGAATTTGTGGATTTAGAAGCTTTTGGAAATGGCGGATATTTAAAAGAATTGCGCGATTTGCAGTATTTTTTAGATCACCTAGAAAAAACACATGGGTTCAAAAAATTCATCTTAGTTGGACATTCGCGTGGTGGTGGTGCGGTTATTTTGAGCGGAAACGATGAGCGAGTAAAGCAAATTCATTGTTTAGCTCCCATTTCGGACATTGCATCACGTTTTCCAAAAGGTGAAAAAATGGAGGAATGGAAAAAGACGGGTGTTTATTTTCATAAAAACAGTAGAACAGGCACCGAATTACCGCACTATTTTTGTCAATACGAAGATTTTTTGGCACATCAAGAAGAATTAACCATTGAAATAGCCGCAAAAAAGTTGCAGAAACCTGTATTTGTTTACCATGGAAGCGACGACACATCGGTAGAACCTTGGGAAGGCAAATTAGTGGCAGAATGGACCAACGGTACTTATTACAACATTGAAGGAACAGCGCACACTTTTGACACCAAAGAACCTTGGACAGAAAATGAAATGCCCGAAACGTTTGCTAAAGTTGTTCAAATGATAGCGACCACTATTTCTAATCAATAAATCCTTTTTGAAGTAAGATTTGACGCATTTCTGCTTGCATTTGTTGTGCACTTTCGGCTGCTTTTTGGGCAAAATCAAGTCCATTTGATGCATAAATGATACCGCGCGAAGAGTTGACAATGATACCACAATCGTTGTTCC
>JAKQEZ010000518.1 GCA_029558435.1 Bacteroidota bacterium | reverse complement strand
CCTTGAAACCAAGCAAGGAACAACGGTTCGTTTAGTAGAAGTACAACATTAATTTTTGAACAAAAATCATGAACGGCTGTCCGAAATGGATGGCCGTTTTTTTATACAACATCGTAGAAGAACTCATTATTTCCAACGATTTAAAAGCCAAGTTTGACAGACATCTTGACATTCAAGCAATATTGAGAAGATTATTTTATGAGAAAAGTCAAAAAAAAATTGAACTGAGGTTTCTACTTTTTTAAGCTATGCAATACAACTCCAACAATAATTAATGTAATCCCAATCATCGAAATTGTGTCTGGGAATTGAGCTTTCAAGATGAATACCTCTCCTAATACTGCAAAAACAACTTCTGAAGATTGAACTGCTTCTACTGCTGCTAAAGATTCCTCATTTTTTCTTACTAAATCTGTAGCCCAAAAAAACATGGTAGTTGCTACCACACCTGAGAAAAGTCCTATTATTAATGTTTGGCTTAATTGGCTGTAAGAAGGTAAATGATTTTGTGAAATTTCAACCATTATTAGTCCAATCCACAAAGGTAAACTGCATAAGGTCATTCCTAAAGTTCGTTGAACAGAATTGAGTCTTCCTTTTGTGATTTGCATCATTTTTCTATTCCCTAAAGGATAGGCAAACGCAGCAATTAAAACTGGAACGGTTCCTAGTAATAACTCATTTAAACTTACTGCTTTAGCTTGATTAAGCTGTGTAATTAAAACACCTATTAACATCAAGATTGAAAAAATAAATGTAGGCAATGAAAAAGTAGATGAATAGCTAGTTTTATTAATAAAAGGAGCCATCAACATTCCGGCAATTATCGTTATTTGAAACGTTGAGGCAACCAACCACGAAGGAGCATAACTAGCAGAAAAAGTAAGTAAAGAATAAAACACCCCGAACCCTACAAAACTCCACAGAAACCATTGCTTTGGTTGTGCTTTTATTTCGATAAACAATGGTCTTAATTGCTTTTTTAATAAGACAATGATCAATAAAAACGGTATCATCCATAAATACCTCAGAGAAGCACTCCACATCCAACTGCCTCCATTTAATGAGATTTGCCTATTCAATACAAATGTGGTTGCAAAAAATAAAGCTGACACTAAGCTAATTGTAATAGCCCATTGTTTGTTTCTCATCATAAAATTTAATAAAACGTAGAATTTTACGACAAAACTATTTAATATTGTAGTACAAGCTTGATTTTTGAAATAAAAAACTTTTAATTCTGAACTTTCTAAATGAATGCTATATTCGATCTTTCACACAAAACTATCCAGTTAGAACGTAATGAATTCCTTAAAGTAAAAGGGAGTATTGACACGAATGTTTATTTTGTTGAAAATGGGAGTTTGAGAATCTTTATCTTAGATGATTACGAAGAACAAACCATTCGTTTTGGTTATCAAGGCAATATTATCGTTTCACTAGATTCATTTCTTTCTGGAAAACCTTCCGATTTATACATTCAAGCATTAAAGAAAACAACCGTTAAAGTTATTAGTAAGTCAAATTTTTTAAAATTTATTGAAGAAAAAGAAAACCGAGATTGGTGGCTAAATACACTAGAAAACTTAGTGCTTCAGCAAATGGAACGCGAAGTGGATTTATTAACCAATTCACCGAAAGAACGCTTTGAACGTGTCTTAAAGCGAAGTCCACAATTGTTTCAAGAAATTCCTCATAAATACATTGCAAATTATTTACGAATGAGTGCAGAAACCTTATCTCGTTTGAAAAAATCTTGATTTGAATCAAGATTTAAGTAATTCTAACATAAGAACTTTGCAAAAAAAAATAGTTATGCAATCAGAAAATTTAATTCAATCCTTAATTGAGCAAACGAGACAAGTTATTAATCAAGCAGAAAAATTCCAACAACTTGAAATAAACTCGTTAACATGGAAAGCAAACCCTACATCTTGGAGTGTTTTGGAATGTTTGGAGCATTTGAATTTGTACGGAGATTTTTATCTACCAGAAATGAAACAAAAAATACAAGCTTCATCAACTCAACCAGAAGTTTCATTTAAACCAGGTCTTTTAGGTGACTACTTTGCAAAAAGTATGTTACCTAAAGAAAAACTCAACAAAATGAAAACTTTTAAGGATAAAAATCCTCTCAACGCAGCTTTAGACAAATCAGTGATTGACAAATTTATCCATCAACAAATGGAATTGTTAGATTTATTGAATGCGTCTAGAAAAGTAAGTTTGAACAAAGTAAAAATTCAAACTTCTATTTCAAGTCTAATAAAACTTAAACTAGGCGATACATTTCGTTTTTACATCAATCACATTATTCGTCATTTAAAACAAGCAGACAATGTATTGCAAAATATGAATTCAACAAATTAGATTGAAATGATTAATTTTGTTGAAAACCGTTTTATAAAATGCTACTCGGAACTCCGCGAATAATAATTAGAAACTTTATCTTGGATGATTTAACCGATTTTCATCGTTATCGGTCTAATCCTGAAGTTACAAAATACCAAGGATTTGCAAAAGTAGCAATGCTAAATCGTGAATGGAACGATATAAAAAACTAAGTTAACCAATCCATGCAAGATACCGATTTAAAACGACTTTCTCGACTGACTGCAATACTCACCCAATTGCAAACTAAAAGGCTATTGACGGCAAGTTCTTTGGCTGAAAAATTTAATGTCAGTACCCGAACCATTTACCGCGACATCAAAGCATTAGAAGACGCTGGAGTGCCTATCATCACAGAGGAAGGCAAAGGATATTCGCTAATGGAAGATTATAAAATTCCACCGATTATGTTTACAGAAAACCAAGCCAATGCCTTGATTTTAGCTGAACAATTGGTCTTGACCACCAAAGACATTTCGTTCATTAAAGATTACACCGAAGCCATTGAAAAGGTGAAAGCCGTTTTAAAATACAGCCTAAAAGACAAGGTAAACCTACTGTCTGAACGTACCAGATTCCAACGAAATATAAATCGAGAACGCAATAGTAACAATCTTTCGGATTTACAGTTTGCACTTACCAATCATATTCTTGTCAAGATTGAATATACCAACGAAAAAGGTGAAAACTCTACACGAACCATCGAACCGTTTGCTTTACTCAACACCGAAAATTGGTTATTAGTTGCCTATTGTCGTTTGCGAAAAGAATTTCGTTATTTCCGTTTAGACAGAATTCAGAAAATGCAGTTTTTAGAAGAGCATTTTGAACCGCACAAAATGACGTTGCAAGAGTATTTTGAAAAATATTACGATTGATTTTCAACCTATGACATAAGGCTGTCACTACCCCATTTTAGTTTTGCAGTATATAAAAATTAAAACAAAATTAAAATGGAAAAAAGAATCATCGACCCTTGGGTTTGGGGTCCACAAACCAACTCGGCACAAGCTGTTGAAGTAACCAATGTAGCGGGAACTCTTTACTGTTCTGGGCAAGTAGCACTTGATGAAAACGGAGTGCCAAGCAATGCTGATATGCGTACACAATTGCTACAAACCATTAAGAACTTAGAGCAACTGATTCAAGAAGCAGGTTACGATTGCAAAAACATCGTTCGGTTGAATATCTACACGACCAATATGCAAGAGTTTTTCGCAACGTGTATGGATGTTTATGTTCCTTTCATTCAACAAAATGGTATCAAACAAGCTACTTCAATGATTGAAGTTAAAGGATTATTTGCTACTTTAACCGTTGAATTAGAAGCAACAGTGGTAAAATAACATGTCAGAAACCTTAGTTTTCTATCCAGCAAGTCGTGCAGCGTGGGAAGAATGGTTAGCACAAAATCATCTTTCTGAAACGGCTGTATGGCTTGTTTTTCATACCAAAGCATCGGGTAAATTTTCTCTTCCGTGGAGCGAAGCCGTAGATGTGGCGCTTTGTTATGGTTGGATTGATAGCAAGAAAATTAAAATCGATGCCGAAACATCGCACCAGTTTTTTAGCAAACGTAAACCCAACAGCACTTGGTCAAAAATCAATAAAGAAAAAGTAACACAACTCATTGAAAGTGGACGTATGCAAGCAGCTGGTTTGCGTTGCATTGAAGTGGCCCAACAAAACGGTTCTTGGACCTTGCTCGACGAAGTGGAAGAACTCATCATTCCCCCCGATTTAAAAGCTGAATTTGACAAATACCCCGAATCGCAAGCCTATTTTGAAAGTTTGAGCAAATCCGTTCGAAAAATGCTGTTGCAATGGCTCGTACTTGCCAAACGCCCCGAAACCCGACAGCAACGCATCCGTGAAATAGCGGTAAATGCCGGGCAGAAAAAGAAACCTAAGCAGTTTTAAGGGGAGATTAGTTGATGGTATTTGGTTTTCAGTTTATCGTTGTTTGATGGTTGGAAAACCAGCTCCGTAGGAGCGATATGCAATTAGCAAATAATAATCACCAAATCATAAAAAGCTCCGTAGGAGCGACATCTTAATAACCTCAAATCGGAAGCTCGTTCAGGATTTTCTTCTGTATGCGCCAGTTGGGTAAAAACTGATCCATTAACAGGATGAAACGCTTGTTGTGATGGCTTGTTCTTGCCAAACGCCCCGAAACCCGACAACAACGCATCCGTGAAATAGCGGTAAATGCCGGGCAGAAAAAGAAACCTAAGCAGTTTTGAAAAGTTTGAGGAATTAATAGAATCCTAATTGGTTTTCAACTAAAACAATTTCCGTTGGAATAAACTTTGTTTTGTTCATTATTTTATTTATACAATAAATATCAAAATTAAACAATCTTAAACATGTTTATTTTTACATTTTTGTAGGTAATAAGGATTTTTACCCTGTTTTTAAAGCTTATTTCTACCAACCAGTGTTTTGTGTATAGCCTAAAAACGCTTGTTCTTATTAAACTTCGGTGTATTTCATAATAAGACTTTAAATTCTAAATGCAGAACTCATCAACTCTTGTTCTGCTCGAGAAATCCCGATGGATTTTGCTATGTTTTGCCACTCCTTAACTGATTGTTTTACCTCTTCGATGATTTTATTCATTTGTAAAGTGGTCAGCCTAAAGTATTCGCCAACACTTTTCGCCAATTCAAAATCCAAGGCATTATTGTCCATATCAATATTCAGAGCTAGGCCATCTTTGTCTATGGACGGATTCAAGTCGTAAGCTGGGGATAGAACCCAACCTGATTTACTCAAAATAAATCCGTGATTGCGTAGATGGTCATCCGTATTGGAAACAGCGATATTAAACACAATTCTTCGCCAAAGCTGATGCAGGTTTTCTTCTACATTACTGCCATAGTTCTGAATAAATTCCACGATATCCAGATAGCTTGCAGGATTTTCCTTAATCGTGTCTTCGTTGTTGCCCGTCATTGTCATAGCCGAAGAAAAGTGAATTCTATCCTTTCCGTTTCGGTCAAATCGTTTGGTAAAAAAGGTATGATGATGTCCACTTACTTTTTCCAATCTACATTCTGCCATTTCAATTCCTGCCTTAATGGCTAATTGATACGTCAAAAATTCCCAAGATGCTTTGTCTATCGTATCGTTTTTTGACGGAAATTTTGCAATCCAAAGATGGTTGTGCTCATCCAAAATATTGGCTTTGGGTCTTGCTCCACCCAAAGAAGACCCTGGAGCAATCAATACTTTCAGCCACTTATTAATGGCTTCGTTTTCAGTATCGTTTTCATAATGCACCACAGCTTGTTGTAGTTCTCTGACTGTTGACCATGGTGGTGTGGATTTCTCTGTATCATTGTCCAAAAAATCACCATTAACAGCCAACTTAAAACGAAAAGCTCCCATTCGGGTTTCGTCATACACGCCTAACAGATAATCAACATCATATAATGTTCGTGCTTTTTCTCCTTTTTCTTTTGCCAATTGCGCTTCTCTTCGTTTTATTAAAGTTCGTCCCCAAGTGTCGGGCATACTGTCCAAAAAAATACCAAAATTTTCTTTATTATTAGGAAATTGTTGTCCCGAATAGAACTGAATATCAGGGTCTATTAACTTATATTCTTTTTTCTTCAGCCAGTTTTTATCGTATTCAAAACTAAAGGCTTTTCGTCCTTTGGCTTGATGTGCAGATAAAATACCCAATAATTCGGGTTCATTCACCCCAAACCATTGTGCAAAAACGTAAATATCTGTTTTGTTTGTTGCCATTTTACAAAAGTTCTAAATCCTGCAATTTTCTACCCAGTTCATCATCAGAAGCTAATTTCAAAAAATCATCCTGCAAACCCAATACGCGCAAGACATTGAAGTAAGCACCCATTGCAACGCTTGTATCTCCCTTTTCTACCAAATACAAAGTAGAACGTGAAATATCCGCACGCTCTGCCACCTGCACTGTTGTCAATTTTCTTCGCTTTCGGGCTAACTTGATATTTTCTCCCATTTTACTCAAAAGAGAGCTGTATTTCGGGAGTATTACTTGTTTCTTCATTTTAAAAATGATTGATATTTAAGACAAAAATACAAATTATGTTTTAAATAACGAACAATTTAAAGATTAATCAAAAAATTCAGATAAAGTGAGGCTTTTGGGAAAATACTTAACAGCAGAAAAAGAAAACCAACAGTTTTGAGGGAATTGTTTTGTGAGAAAAGTCAAAAACAATCGAACTGAGGTTACAAAGTAGATAAATTATGTTTATTTCAATTCAAATTCATCCCGTTCATAAATGTCTCTACAAAATCAACAATTCGTTTCAAAATTCGGTCGCCTAATTTTTTGCGTTGAAGTAAACTCGGTTTTTCGCCTTCAATGAGTTCTAAAACTTCGTCACGGAGTGGCTCTCTTTCTGCAAAAAGATAATCTTCAATGAGTTTTTCTGTTTTTTCGGCCGATAGATTTTCTTCTTGTACGATTTTAGAAAATTCCTTTTGCTGTTCTTCGTTCCAAAACTGCTCAAAGGCAGGTGTAATGTTTTCTGGATCGGTAATAACTGGAAGATTCTCTAAAATAAATTTTTCAATGAGTTCTCGTTTGCTTCTTAGCGTAGCTTCCGAACTCAATAAATTGAAAATTTCCTTTTCTGCTTTTGTGGTGTCTTGTTGAGACGCGATTAATTCCGCCTTTAACTGTATTAAAAGCTGAAGAATGTATGCAACATTGATTTCATCACGGTGAATCAACTCCAATTCAAAGTCCACATCTTCCAAAATAGAAACTTTCTCCTTTTGATGGTTACTTTTTACTTTGTCGTATAAATCAAGGTATTTGCTCTTGAAATCTTCAAAAAGTTGTTCGCTCATTTGCAAATCTTCCCATTTGAAGTCTGAAAATGCCGTGAGAATGTTTTTTATCCTCATCAAATCACGAAATGCCTTAATGAAATTCAATTCGTCATCTTCACTTTCAAGATCGTTTACTGCGTCTGTTGTCGGTGTAACTTCTAATAACTTTTCAAATGCTTCATCAAACTTGGCAACATAATCTTCATAAGGCTTCATAATGATCACCTCAATCGCTTCTTTGTTACTGAATAACGTAATGGCTTCGTCGGTTCGGTTTTTTAGGTTTCTGAAAACAACAATATTTCCCTGTGATTTTTGTTCGTTTAAAATTCGGTTCGTTCTACTGAATGCTTGAATCAATCCGTGATATTTTAAGTTTTTGTCCACATAAAGTGTGTTTACTTTTTTGGCATCAAAACCTGTCAAGAACATATTGACTACCAATAAAATATCAATGCGATTATTTACATTTTCGGGCTGGCGTTCACGGTCTTTCAGTTTTTTGGAAATATCGTTGTAGTAATTGTAAAAATCCTCACTGGTTTTGGTAGAATATTTTACACCATACAATTGATTGTAATCTTCAATATATTCGTCCAACTTCTCACGGCTGTGTGCAATAGACGTGAATTGTGAGTTATGAGTTGAGAATACTTTATCTTTGCTATAAGTAATCGATGGTTCAGCAACCATTGGCAATTCTTCATTCATCACTTCAAAATCATCGCTAAACAAACCATTGGCATCTGCATCATCTTCATTGGCTGCATAACTGAAAATGGTGGCAATAGTTAGATTGTGTTCTCCTGCTATTTTTTTGCGTTTGAAAATATCGTAGTAGCGAATCAATGATTTAACACTGTCCACACAAAACATAGCAGAAAAATCTTTGTTATGCGTTTTTCGGTTGTGATTGTTGATGATGTAATCGGCAATTTTTTCTAATCGCTTTTCATCTTCCATCAATTCTTGTGTGTCAATGTCTTCCACCTCAATATCTATTTCGGTTGCTGTGGAGGCGTGATTAATCGCGTCTTTACGATAATATCTGCCTACATATTCAACCGAAAACTTCAATACATTTTCGTCTTTAATGGCATCTGTAATGACATATTTGTGCAAACAATCTTCAAAAAGGTCTTTGGTTGTTCGTTTGCCCAATTCATTTTTATTGGCATTGTCGGCAAAAATGGGAGTTCCTGTAAAACCGAACATTTGAGCATTGTTGAAATATTCTTTTATTCTGTTGTGTGTTTCTCCAAATTGGCTACGGTGGCACTCGTCAAAAATAAAAATGATACGTTTGTCTTTCAAATCTGCCATTTTCTTTTCATACTTCAATTTGCTGATGGCAGTATTGAGTTTTTGAATGGTGGTAACAATCAATTTGGAGTTTTTGGCTACGCCTTTTTTGTCTTTGTAGGTGCCAATAAATTGTTGAACTAAATTGTTGGTATTGTCTGTGCCATCAATGCAACCATCACTAAAACTGTTGAACTCTTTGGTGGTTTGGTAGTCCAAATCTTTTCTATCCACCACAAAAACAACTTTATGAACTTCGGGTAAATTCATTAAAATTTGACTGGCTTTAAAACTGGTTAAGGTTTTGCCCGAACCTGTGGTGTGCCATATATAACCGTTTTTGGTGGTATTTTTTACCCGGTCTATCAATGCTTCTACTGCATAAAATTGATACGGACGAAGCACCATTGGGATTTTGTAGGCTTCATTCAGCACGATGTACTTGCAAATCATTTTGCTGATGTGGCAAGGTTCTAAAAATGCATCTGTAAAACCGTTGAGAATATTGGTCAATCGCTTGTTTTCAAAATCTGTCCAATAGAAAGTTTGCTTAAAACTTTGATTGCGGTTGTTGGCATAATACTTTGTATTCACTCCGTTGCTGATGACAAAAATTTGAACATATTGATACAAAGCAGAATTTGCACTAAATGAATGGCGTTGATAACGATTGATTTGGTTAAACGCTTCTTTGAGTTCTAAACCTTTGCGTTTGAGTTCTATTTGCACCAAAGGCAAACCGTTGATTAACAAGGTAACATCATAACGGTTTTTGTATTTTCCTTCTTGCGTAACTTGATTGGTTACTTGGTATTGATTTTGGCACCAATGTTCGGTATTCAAAAATTCAAAATAAAGATTGTCGCCATTATCTCTGATGATGTGTTGTTTCTGGCGCAAGGTTTTGGCCTTTTCAAAAACAGAACCTTTGTTGAGAATATTCAGCACCTTATCAAATTCAGCATCTGAAAGCGAAATTTGGTTGTGTTTTTCCAATTGATTTTTTAAGTTGGTCAACAGCCCTTTTTCATCGTTAATGGAAAGGTATTGATAGCCCAATTTTTGAAGATTGACTACTAATTGTTCTTCTAATATTTGTTCGGATTGTTTAGCCATGAAATTTATCTTTATTCCAATTTAATGGATTATTGACGGCGATTCCAATTGTAGATACGCGATTAATCGCGTATCTACAATTGGAATTGGAATCGGAA
>JAKQEZ010000510.1 GCA_029558435.1 Bacteroidota bacterium | reverse complement strand
AACATTTCCTCATAAGGTAATGGAGTATATTCTATAAACACAGAGTCTGTTGCCAATTCGTAAAGTGTTTGTGCTTTGCCCGAATACAATGGAGACTGCGATTGTGCTGCAGCAAACAGAAAATCTTTGTTTGCAAATATTATATCACTCATTATCGTATCACCAATACTTGAGAGGTAAATTTCATTAACATTGCAGTAAGTTTAAAATTAAGTTGATAATTGAATTCATTATCAAATAATCTTATATTTTTGCAAAGTTGTTAATTTAAAAATGAATAAAGAAAACCAAAATATAGAATTTAAAAGTAATTGGAAAGACGAATACCTTAAATGGATATGTGGTTTTGCTAATGCTAGTGGTGGTATTATTTACATTGGCAAGGACGATTTTGGCAATATTGTTGGATTGAAGGATTCAAAAAAGCTGCTGGAAGAAATCCCCAACAAAGTTCGAGACGTTTTAGGCATTTTAGTTGATGTTAATCATCACCAAACTAATCGGGGTGATTTTTTAGAAATTATTGTTGAACCTTATCCAAATGCTGTTGATTACAAAGGACAATATCACTATCGTAGCGGAAGCACAAAACAGGAATTAAAAGGTGCTGCTCTGGATAGGTTTCTTCTGCAAAAAAAAGGCAGACGATGGGATAGTGTTCCTATCCCAAATGTTTTGATAACCGATTTAAAACAAGAAACCTTTGATCGTTTTCGTAAAATGGGATTACAAAACAAACGACTATCTCAAGACAGTTTACATGAAACGAATGAACATTTGCTTGACAACTTAAAACTGACAGAAAATGGGCTCTTAAAGCGTTCGGCAGTTTTACTTTTCCACCCTGATCCGGAAAAATATGTAACCGGCTCATACATAAAAATTGGCTACTTTGAAACTGAAACTGATTTGCTTTTCCAAGACGAAGTTCACGGAAACTTATTTGAACAAGTCGAAAAGACAATAGATTTGCTTTTTACAAAATATGTCAAAGCTTTAATCAGTTATGAAGGCATTCAAAGAAGAGAAAACTATGAATATCCATTAGAAGCTATCCGTGAAGCATTACTAAATGCCATATCTCACAAAGATTATTCAGGGCTAACTCCTATTCAGATTAGGGTTTATAAAGACAAATTAATAATTTGGAACGAAGGTCAACTCCCCGAAAATTGGACTATTGATAATCTTATTCAAAGTCATGCATCCAGACCATTCAATCCGGATATTGCCAACGCATTTTTTAGATGTGGATATGTTGAATCATGGGGACGTGGAATTCTTAAGATGACCGAATTGTGCCTCGGAAAAGGCATGCCAAAACCAATTTTTAACGTTAACAACACTGACTTTTGGCTAGAGATAAGAAAGGATATTTATCACAAAGAATATTTACAGACAATAGGACTGAATGACAGACAAATTAATGCTGTTTTATTTATAAAAGAAAAAGGAAAAATATCCAATAAAGATTATCAAGAAATAAACAATGTCTCGAAAAGAACGGCTACTACCGAACTGACAGAACTGACTGAAAAGTTTAAGGTTGTTTTAAAAATTGGCACATCAGGAGCAGGTGTGTCTTATTTGAAAATTGGGCAATAATTGGGCAAAACATACAATAATTGGGCAATTTAATTGTTTAGAGTCCTCAGGTTTTGTCTAGAATTTTTAACTCGTGGACAAGATAAATCTATTACACTACTGCTTTTCAAAACTCCGCTACCGCAAGACTCTGTCTTGTGGTTTTGCAGCCCAAAGCTGCAAGTAAATTCTTTTAAGTTATTGCTTTTCAAAACTCCTCACCAAAACATTTCCATCTCCATCAGTAATCTTAATTTGGTAAACCCCACTTGCAAAATCCTTAACATTTATCACAGTCAAATTATTTGAAATTTGCAGCGATTTTATAAGTTGACCAACAGAATTATAGATTTCAGCGTTTTCGGGCCGGTGGCTTCGAGACGATTCTCGTGCCTCGAATCCCTCA
>JAKQEZ010000504.1 GCA_029558435.1 Bacteroidota bacterium | reverse complement strand
ATATCCGTAATATCTGACCATCTGCTCGCCCCGATTCGGGATATGGGAACACATTGATGCCAGCCATTCCAATGCCGGGAAACTCTTGCTCGTCTTTTTGTCTTTGGCCGTATAGACGACCGTGCCTTCATTTTCCAAGTATAATCTTGAATAATGGCTGCAACATTAAACTTATTCAACCACGTCAATCTCAAAAAGATAGTCAATAGTAATAAAGTAAATGATATTGCTATCGTCCAATGAATTATTCGATATACTTTAGAATAATTTGTCTGTTCCATATTGTCTTGTATTAAGTTATTAAATTCTCTTGTCTGTTTTTGTATGACGCACAACGTTTGGCGGTATGAAATCGTTGGGGATTGCGGGCTACGTTCCTATCAAGATACACCATACTTTGATGCGGGGCAGTAGCTTTGCATAACCACTTAACCCCCAATGTTTTATACCGCTTGTTGTGCACTGGTGTTTTATTTTTCTGTCATTTTTTCTTTCAATTTGCTACTTCGTTTCTGTCTGCCGTGCGTTGGGGTAGGCAAGCTCTTTGGCTGGTTTTGGTCGTGCGTTGGCATTTTGTGCGACCAGCCAATGTGCTTGACTACGAGCGTGGGCTATTTCATGTCTTTTAATATTTCAATTAATTCTCCAAGTGATTTTGCTCCGTCAAGTTTGGCATTATTGAAGACCATAAAATAACGGTAATTATCACCTGCTTTGCTTGCCCACTTCTCACCAAGTCTAATCTTTTGTGAACTACCCGAACCGTCTAAATGGTCGCCTTTTGTTTCAATTAAAATGATTTTTCCGTTTTTCATTTTTACTATGAAATCAGGATAATGATTGATAAAACCATTTAATTGAAATCCTTTTCCACGTTCTAAATTCCTATGCCAAAACACTACACTATCAAGATTTGCGACTTCATTTATTACTTTTTTCTCAAAGTCGTTCATTTCCCCTTCTTCAACGTAAAGGTTTTTAGTAATCCCTTGAACTGTATTTTTAGGGCTAATTTTTTTGTGAAATTCAAATGAATCCTGACAAACTACCGCACCTTTATCAAGCAATGTAATAAATTGTTTTTCTGCGTATTTGTCAGTTAATGAATGTATTTTGTTTTTAATTAAAGTTGAATAAAAATATTCGTCATGCGATATTTCCGCAATTTTCTCGCTGTTTAAATCGGCAATTGCTTTTTTAATATACTCGATGATTTTAGGTTCAGGAATTTCATCATTCCGTTTTACTTGTTGAGCCAAGCGACCCGCCAATTGATTTATTTTTCCTTCTGGCGATAAAGTTGAAATGTACTTAACAAAAGCTTCTTTCACTTGGTCTGAAACTTTTCTGTATTCAGGCACATATTCATCTTTGCGACCTTCTACTAAATCAATACTTGCCATTTCTGACGAAGTTTTGGTAAAGTCTATTTTTGTGTCTTCTTTACTTAAATCAAAGCCATCGAGCAATAAATTTTTGGTAAGAGGAACGTGAGTTCCCTCTGTTTCAAAAAATGAATTTTGGCTTACCTTTTTGTAAAACGCAGGAAGTTTAATGTTCTTAACTTCATCTTTGAAGACCTCTTTAATTGGATATGTTTTCACTTTGTCCATTAATTCGGTTGGTATTAAATTGTCCTCTTTTTCAAGCTCTTTAATTGTATTCTCAAATTCTTTGTTTGTATTCTGTGCAAGGTCAATAATCTCGGTCAGTTTTTGTTGAGTTTTTTCTGATTCAGATAAAACCTTAATACTTTCTACATTAATTTCAGGCTCAGAATAGTTTGCATTATTATCTGTAAGGGTTTCGGCTGGCTGATACTGTGTAAACAAAGTTTCAAATGAACCTTGAACAGCCGAAGGCTGTTCGGCTTCAATTTGACTTTCTTTAACTCGAAAATCTTTTGAGCTAAAACCTTCTTTATTTAAACTGACTTTGATTCTATCAAGTGTATTTAAAAAGTTGCTTGAAGAGGTAAAAACATAGGAAAAATTCAATAATTCCTGATTGTGTTTTGTAACGTAAGGCAAACGAAGTACACGACCTAAAATCTGTTCAACATCAACGGAAGATGTTTTATTTGCTAATGATGCTAAAATGTAAGCAAACGGACAATCCCAACCCTCTTTAAGAGCATTAACAGTAATAATAAAACGCACTTCGCATTCTCTGCTCATTAAATCAATATTCTTGATTTCGTCTTTTCCCGCTGTTTTGATTTTTATTTGTTCTTCGGGGATTCCAGTTTCAATTAGTTGTGTTTTAATTTTTTCAAAAGTAATATTGTCATCGTCTGTTTTCGGTTGAGCCTGAAAAAGCACAATTGGACGAATATATTTACCTCCGTTTTCTTCTTCGGTTTTGGCTTTTAATTCTAAGGTTTTTTGAAGTTGAATTGCACTTGTTATAACCTCGTTTGTGTCTTGGTGATTATATACAATTACTGGCAATTTAACCATGTTGTTCTTTTTCAGCTTTATAGCGTCAACAAAACTGATTATATTGCTTTTATTTCTTGGCGTAGCTGTCAAATCGAAAATAAAACTTGGATTGATATTGTTGAGCATGTCAATTCGCAAGTCTGCTTCAAAATTGTGGCTTTCGTCAATTATTACAACTGGGTTTAATTGAGCTAAAACTTGTATCAATGCAGTTTCGTCAACATTAGGCAATAATTTGTCTGGGTTTTTGAAAGTCTTTGGAAATTCAGCGAGATTTTCATTTTCACGGTAAGCCCTTGGTAAGCCCTTTCGCACCGTTTCAACAAATGACTGAACACTTAAAACTAAAATACTTAACTGCTCCTTAACTTCTACAGGATTAAAACCTTGACCAAACAATAAAGATTCTTTGTCTAAAACTTTTACTGCACTACCAAAATGACTGTCAATCTTTTGTCGATATGGATGGCTTGGGTCATTAAGGTTTTTAAAAGTTTGCTTTAGAATCGTATCCGATGGAACAAACCAAACTGCAACTTTAGGTTTATCTGGTGGAAAACTTCCAAAAATAGGTTTCATTGCATTGCATGCAATAAAAGTTTTACCGCCTGCGGTTGGAACCTTTACTGTTACTCTTGGCACTCCTTTTATTGAATTATCATAAGGTTTTAAATAATTATCTTCCAAAGTTTGCAAAGAGATTCCTTTGCTTTCCCAAAATCTTGAAAAAGCAACGTTTAGTTGCTCTGTTTTTTCGAGTTGCTCAATAAAACCTGATAAATCGTTAATTACCTCTTGTTGATATGATTTTAACTCCATATTAGAATCTCTTTATGTCTCTTGGTATTTTCTTAAAAATGATGTTTTTTGCCAACATATAATCTTTATCGAGCAAACAATGGTCTGCATAAATTAAATACTGCTCTGCTCTTTCGGTTACAATATTCAACGTTTCTAAACTCAAAGTTGTTAATCTGTCTTTCTCGTAATAAAAGTAGTAACCTGTATCATTATATGTGTCTAGCAAATATTTGTGTTCTTCTTTTTGCTCTCTGTCAAGGTATTGTTTGGTTTCGGTGTAGTAAATGTATTCTCTGATTTTTTGCTCGCCTACAACTTCGTTTAAATTATTATCTTTCTTAAAAATTGGTTTACCAATTTCAAAATAATCAAAACTCCCTCCTAAGCCATCTACCTTTTTGTTACCATTGCCATATCCAGTAATCACTTTCTTAATTCTAGTTGCCGTAACCTTTTCGCAAACATTAACAACATTACCTTTTTTGTCATATTCATCACACTGAATTAAAATAAATTTTCTATTTCCATTGTCTATGCTATTTAACTTTAATACTGCGTGAGCAGTAGTTCCTGAACCTGCAAAAGAATCCAATACAATGGAATCAGAATCAGTAAACCAATCAACAATTTCGGTCGCAAATAAATAAGGTTTTGGATTTTCCAAATTAATACCGACACTCTTTTGCAATTCTTCATCACTACCACCATAACCAATAATAGAACTAATACTTTCAAACATATTT
>JAKQEZ010000502.1 GCA_029558435.1 Bacteroidota bacterium | reverse complement strand
TCCAAAAGCACTTTCTAAACCAATTGTTCCGTCTTTTGCCAAATCAAATTCTAATTTCTTTAATTCAATATCTAACGGATTGTGGTCCGAAGTAATACAATCAATAGTACCGTCTAAAACACCTGCGATTAATGCTTTTCTTGTGGCTTCATCACGTAATGGTGGCGCTACTTTATATCGTGTATCAAAACCAGACAAAACTTCATCATTCAAAACCAAATGATGCACCGAAACACTGCAAGTTACTTGTAATCCTTTGGCTTTCGCTTCTTTGATTAAAGCAACTGATTTGGCAGAAGAAATCGTTGGAATATGTAATTTTCCGCCCGTATATTCTAGTAAAAATAAGTTTCTAGCAATTTGTAATTCCTCGGCTAATGTTGGAATACCTTTTAATCCTAATTTGGTAGAAACAACGCCTTCGTTTACAATTCCTTTTCCTTTCAAACTACTGTCTTGACAAAAACTAATGACTAATCCGTCAAAATCTTGCACGTATTGTAAAGAAATCTTCTGTAAATTAGCGTCTTGCTGGGCTTTTTTATAATCTCCAAAAGCGATGGCTCCAGCATTTTTCATATCGAAAAGTTCGGCTAAATCGGTTCCTTCGCTGTTTTTGGTTAATGCTCCAATTGGAAATAGAGTAGTAGCTTGGTTTTTTGCTCTTTCCAAAACAAATTTCACTTGCGATTGGTTGTCAATTACTGGAAAACTATTGGGTTGCAAGGCTACTGCTGTAAAACCGCTTTTGGCTGCTACTTGTAAACCATTGGCAATAGTTTCTCTTTCTTCATAACCCGGCTCTCCAAAAGAAACCGAGCTGTCAAACCAACCTTGAGAAATGTGTAAATCTTTCATTTCTAGCAAAGTATCGTGTGAAGCATTGGATAAATCATCAGCGATGTTAGTGATGGTTCCGTTTTCGATTAAAATATCTTTTTGTTGGTTGTGAAACGGACTTTCCGAGTCGATTATAGTTGCTTTTTTAATTAAAACAGTGGTCATTTTACGAATTTTTGGATTAGTAGTTCGATCAATAAAAATAGTAGTGTTGCCATTAGAAACCATTTCCATAAAACCGTATCGGTTCGTTCTGCTAAAAGCGTGTTTAAAACCGTTTCGGAGTTGTTGACATAGTTTACCTTTGGTAGTGTTGTGTTGGTATTCAAATTGCTCTCGTTTCTTGGATAGTTGAAACTTACTTTAGCAATGGTATTGTTTTTTTGGTTGATTGCAAAATTTCCAGCTTGTTCTGGATAATCGCCAAAATTGATTTTTACTTTGGTAGGCAAAATTTGTTGCATGGGAATGAAACTCGACGAAGCATTTTGAATACTTACCACTTCATCTTTACTCAAAGTTGCATCAATCAAGAAACTTTCGTTGGCACCAATGGTATACGTTTGGTTGTTCGCATTTGCATTGGTCATTGCCATGTTGTAAAAAACTGGAACAATTAATGGCGAATTCTGAAAATTGGTTTGTTGTTTGTTGATTGGTGTGGCAAAAACATAGATTTTTCCTAATTGATTGCCAATGGAAGCCAAGAAATTACTACCATCATCATATTGCAAAATTCCAGCGGCATTGCCATTGAACGTAAGTGATGAAGTAGTATTTGGATATTGAAAATTGCTCACTTCTTTTTCAAAAACTTGGTTGAAAAGCGGATGTTTGAAGCTAATTTTCGTGATGTTTTTGGTGTTTTTTTCTTGTTTCGCAAAAGTATTTCTTCCAAAAGTATTCAGGAATTGGTTCAAATTCGCCAAATTAATTTCTTCGGAAGGAATTAAAACGATATTTCCGCCTTTTTCGTAGAACGCTTTCAAATTGGTTTGCAACGCTTGTGGAATTTCTGCCAATTCATT
>JAKQEZ010000497.1 GCA_029558435.1 Bacteroidota bacterium | reverse complement strand
TAATATTAAACCACAACGCCGTTTTCCATACAAAACGAAAGATTTTTTGTCCAGTTGTGCGTTTTTCAGCTGGTTTTGATTTTTTTTCAGGTTTCTTTTTTGGAGTAGTTTTTTTTGCCATAGGTTTTGGGTTTCAGGTTTCAAGTTTCAAGTTAAAAAATAGCATTGAAATGCAATTTCGAATCTTATCTTCAAATTTCGCAAACAACTTGGAACTTGAAACCTAAAACAAACTAATTAAACTAAATCTGCTAATTCTTTACCAATTAAACTGCCAATTGCGACACCCATTCCGCCCATTCTTACACCGCAATACACATTATTTGACAATTGCTTTACTATTGGATTTTTATGATTTCCAACGCCCATGATACCGCTCCATCGGTGTTCAATTTCGAAATTGGTATTCGGCAAAATTACATCTTTTAGTAATTGCTCTAACGCGTCTTGAATAATTTTTGTTTGATTGAATTCCGTGGTCGTTTCGCCTTTAAAATCTAGGTTTCTTCCGCCACCAAATAAGATTCTATCACCAAAATTTCGGAAATAGTAATAGCCTTGATCCAAATGAAAAGTACCTTTGATTTCTAAATTTTCAATGGGTTTGGTAATTAAAACTTGTGCTCGAGCAGGTTGCACTTGATTTTGGGTTAATTCCGAGGCAAAACCATTGGTAGCGAAAAGTATTTTTTTTGTGGTAAACGTAATGCCATTGGTCACTACTTCTACTTTATCGCTCAAGTCTTGAAAAGAGGAAACTTCTTGTTGGTTCAAGATTAAAATATCATTGGAAATGGCTTTTTTTAATAGCGCTTGCATCATATTTCCTGTATCGATTTGTCCTTCAAACGGATTGAAAATTAGGTAATCGAAAATATTTTGGAAGCCAAATCTATCGACTTGTTTTTCAAAAACTTCGGCATGAAACAACGGTTTTAATATGTCATTGATGAAAGGAATTTTCTGTAAACAATGTTCAAAAAACGCCTCATCTTTTTTTAGAAACAACTCGTAACCGCCATAAGGTTTGTAATCAATAACTGCATCGCCTAAGTTTTTTCGAAGCAATTGCAAACCTTTGACGCGCTTTTCTACCAATTGAATTACTTCTTCTTCGGTATGTGTTTCTAAATCGGAAATAATTTCAGAAATACTGCCAAAGCAAGCAAAACCTGCATTTTTAGTACTTGCGCCTTGAGATAAAATCCCTTTTTCTAAAACCAAAATCTTAGCAGATGGGAACTTTTCTCGCAAAGTCAAAGCACAATGCAAACCGACGATTCCGCTACCAACAATAGTGTAATCAACGTTTGAAAACCAATTTTTTAATTCCCAATAACTAAGCTGCATCTTCAGAATCTTTATTCCTTCTCGACTTAATTGCTTTCATAACCAAAGGAAAAGTAGTTACTGCAATTAAAATCAAGATAATTTTTTCGATATGCTTTTTCAAATCGATTCCTAATTCCTCTAAAAACAAACCATATAAATAATGCCCGGCAAAAACTAACGTGAACGACCACAACAACGAACTCAAAATGTTATAAAACATAAATTTTCCTTTTTTCATGTGAACAACACCAGCAATAATAGGAACAAAAGTTCTAACAATAGGAAGGAATCTAGCAAAAATAATCGCTTTTCCACCGTGTCTTTCGAAAAATACTTGTGATTCGGTGAGGTATTTTTTCTTGAAGAAGAAACTATCTTTTTTGTTATATAAAAATTGGCCACTTTTAGCTCCAAACCAATAACCAAAAATATTACCTAAAATTCCAGCAGCAGCAATTAATAACGCTAAAACTGTAACATTAGATAAATCACTTGAAATAACAAAAAAGGTTTCTACCAATTCCCTACTGTAAATTCCCGATAGAAAAAGCAAACTATCACCAGGAAGGAAAAATCCAGCAAACAAACCTGTTTCAGCAAAAACAATAAACAAAACCATGTAAATACCGATAGGAACACCGCCAATTTCCATAGTGATATAAAACTCAGGATTAAACAATTGAGTCCAATTAAAATCTTCCATTTACTTTTTTAGTTTATTTTGTTTCAAGTTTCAAGTTTCTACTTTTTTGCCTAAGAAACAATTTATACAATAATTATTTACTCTTTCATTCTGCTAGCTTACTCTAACTTTCCAACAGATTTGGCTACTATCATAGAAACTGCAGCATCGCCAGTAACATTAACGGTAGTTCTACACATATCTAAAGGTCGGTCAATGGCAAAAATCAAAGCCAATCCAGCTTCAGGAATTCCTGCTTGTGCTAATACAATAACTAGCATTACCATTCCAGCTCCAGGAACTGCCGCACTTCCAATAGAGGCTAATGTTGCAGTAGCTATAATTCCTAGTTGTACGCCAAAACTTAAATCCATACCAAAAGCTTGCGCAATGAAAACCGCTGCTACGGCTTGGTACAAACTCGTTCCATCCATATTGATTGTGGCTCCAATTGGCAAAACAAAACTCGCCACTTCATCATCAACACCTAAATTCTCTACGGTTCGCTCCATAGTAACTGGCAATGTTGCTGCAGAAGAGCTGGTTGAAAAAGCTAATAATTGGGCTGGAGAGATTCCCTTTAAAAAGAAATTTGCACTTTTCCTTGCCAATACTTTAACCAATAAAATATAGACACCAATCATAATTAGCAGACCTAATAAAACTGTAATTCCATACATTCCAAGAGCTTTGAATAAATCCAAACTTGGTGATTCTGCAACCAATGAAGCTAATAATGCGAAAACGCCATACGGTGCTGCCAACATAATTATATCAATCATTTTGAGAATGACTTCATTAAAACCATCAAAAAATGCTTTTACTGGAGCAGCTTGTTCTTTGGGAATTAATATTAAAGCAATCCCAAAGAAAACAGCAAAGAAAATCACTTGTAACATATTGCCATTATCAGCAGAAGCTCCGATGATGTTGCTTGGTACAATATCTTCTAATGCTTGCAAAGGTCCGGCTTCTTTTTGTTTCGCTGCCGATTCAATTTTAGAATTAGCATCTTGCGAATAATTACCAACTAATTCAGTTCGAGTACTTTCAGAAATAAAACTTCCTGGTTTGATAATATTTACCACAACTAAACCAATAGAAACAGCAAAAACAGTAGTTAACAAATACAATCCAATGGTTCTTCCACCCATTTTGGATAACTTAGAAATATCTTTTAAATCGGAAACTCCTTTGATTAATGAAGCTAAAATCAGCGGAACAGCAATTAATTTTAATAAGTTGATGAAGATATTTCCAAAGGGTTTGACCCAATCAACTATAACTTGTTTGCCCCAACTGAACTGAACCAAAAGTACAGCAAACAAAACGCCAACCAACATTCCCAATAATATTTGCCAATGCAACGCTAATTTTTTCATCTAAATGCTTTTATTTAAAGTGTGAAATTAGGGATATTTTTTGAAAAAATCAGTATTTTAGCAAGGTTTTAAAACAAAATAAGCAATGAAAAAATTAACCTTAGCCCTTTTTTGTATCATGGGAACCACAATGAGCGCTCAAGAAGTCATGACACCCGAACTGTTATGGCAATTAGGCAGAGTTTCACCTTTAGGAATTTCCAAAGACGGAAAATCCATAATTTACAAAGTTTCCACTCCTGACATGCAGGAAAACAAATCGAATTCAAAAGTATACGCTCTTCCAATACATGGCGGAAATCCAACAGAAATTAAAGAATATGCTGATTTATTGGCAGATAAAAACAAATCTTCAGATGGCAATTGGACACTTTCGCATAAAGAAGTAAAAATCAATCCCGTTTTAGGAAAGGATTTTTATCCTGAATTGAAAAAAAGCGATGTTTATGTTTATGATGCACTAGATTATCGTCATTGGGATTCTTGGAACGAAGGCAAACACAACCACGTTTTCATCACTAATGCCGATAAAAAAAGTATCGACATCATGAAAGACGAACCTTATGATAGTCCGCAAAAGCCTTTTGGTGGTGATGAAGATTATATTTGGTCGCCTGATGGTTCGAAAGTCATTTATGTTGCCAAAAAGAAAGCAGGAACAGCTTATGCAACTAGCACAAATACCGACCTGTACGAATATGATTTAGCAACCAAAACTACTAAAAATTTAACCGAAAGCAATTTGGGTTACGACACGCATCCAACATTTTCTCCACAAGGCGATTTGTCTTGGTTACAAATGAAACGCGATGGTTTTGAAGCCGATAAAAACGACATCATTGTGCGTCACAAAGGTTTAGACATCAACTTAACTAGTGGTTGGGACGGCACCGTAGATAGTTTCACTTGGAGTGCTGATGGTAAAAAAGTGTATTTCTTAGCGCCAATTGGTGGAACCAAACAATTATTCGAAGTAAATTTTCCAGGTTTGACTAAAATTGCTGTTCGTGTACAACGAATTACCAATGGTCAATTTGACGTGAACCAAATCATAGGTTTTTCAGGAAATCAAGTGTTGGTAACTAGAAGCGATATGAATCATGCCAATGAAATTTTCAGCTACGATTTAAAGAAGAAATCTTGGAAGCAATTAACCAATATCAACACCGAAACTTACGCCAAATTAAGCTTGCCAACGGTTGAAAAACGCATGGTAAAAACTACCGATGGAAAAGAAATGTTGGTTTGGGTCATTTTACCTCCTAATTTTGATAAAACCAAAAAATATCCAGCAGTTTTATATTGCCAAGGCGGACCCCAAGGAGCTTTATCCCAATTTTATTCTTTCCGTTGGAATTTCCAAGTGATGGCATCGCAGGGTTATATTGTGGTGGCACCAAATCGAAGAGGAATGCCAGGTCACGGTGTAGAATGGAACGAGCAAATCAGTAAAGATTGGGGCGGACAAGTAATGGATGATTATTTAGCTGCAATTGACGATGTTGCCAAAGAATCATACGTTGACAAAAGCAGATTAGCGGCTGTTGGTGCGAGTTATGGTGGTTATTCCGTGTTTTACATGGCGGGAATACATAACAAGCGTTTCAAAACTTTCATTTCGCATTGTGGTGTTTTCAATTTAGAAAGTATGTATGGCACAACCGAAGAAGTATTTTTCACCGATTGGGATTTAGGTGGTGCTTATTGGGATACCCAAAATGCAGCAGCTCAAAAAACATATAAAGATTTTAACCCAATTAAATTAGTGAACAATTGGGATACACCAATTTTTATCATCCAAGGTGGAAAAGATTACCGTGTGCCAATTGGCCAAGGACAAGAAGCGTTTCAAGCAGCACAATTAAAAGGAATTAAGAGTAGATTCATGTATTTCCCTGAAGAGAATCATTGGGTGTTACAACCGCAAAATGGTTTGGTTTGGCAACGTGAGTTTTTTAAATGGCTGAAGGAAACGTTGTAAAATTCAAGGGCAAAAATCAAGTTCAAGGACAAGAGTTTTCGCTTCGATCAAATTTTAGCCTACTTCGCAGGAGATTTCTACTTCGGCGAAATGACAAATTCAAGTTCAATTTCAAACTTATAACTACAAAAAACGGCTGATTACTCAGCCGTTTTTCTATTTTTAAACCTCTTTCATTTTAAAAGATTCCATGAATTTTGTAGTGTAGTTACCTGCTACATAATCCGGTTCGTCCATTAATTGACGGTGGAATGGTATGGTTGTTTTAATTCCTTCGATTACGAACTCATCTAAAGCACGCTTCATTTTCGCGATAGCTTCTTCTCTAGTTTGCGCTGTTGTAATTAACTTCGCAATCATAGAATCGTAATTTGGCGGAATGGTATATCCTGCGTAAACGTGTGTATCTAAACG
>JAKQEZ010000485.1 GCA_029558435.1 Bacteroidota bacterium | reverse complement strand
TTCGTTACGGGTAAATTTGTCAAGTGGCTTTTCTCCTTTGTCTGTGTAACGTTTGGCGTTGGTTAAAACCTTTGGTTCTAATAGTTGAGTAATTTCGTCTTGTGCAAGTGTTTCGTTAAAAAATATTTCTTCTCTATTATCTTCTTCACGGCTTTGTCCACCTTCTAAAACACAGTCTTTAAAAGGCCAAACTAACGCAACCTCGTTGCGTTGCTTTAGATATTTTCCGTCAATGTTTAAACCAACTTTGTTCTTGTAGGCGGTGTAGCTGTCGTTCAAATAGTTTTTTTGCTCCAAAAACTGCACAAATAAAGATTGGTTGAAAACCAAAACACCTTTGATGTCAAGAAAGAACTTTGCTTTTAGTTCCTTGTCGTCAAGCAACAAGCCAATAAGTTCAGCATCATAATTCTGTGCTTTATTTATTACAACCCATTTTTTAAGTTCTCCGTTGTCAGTAACGTAGTTGGGTTCTTTTTTAAGTTGCTTTTCAAGTGTTTCGTATAATTTCATTTCTCGTCTTTTGCTTTAGTGATTGATACTTTTCCATTTAATTTCAGTAATGGAGAATCTGATGCGTAAGGCACTTTTCCAGAAGGAACTACTTTTGATGATTCAGTTAAGTGAACTTCTTGGTCGTCAAAAAATATGTGTGCTCCAAATGCTTTTAAAACATTGTCTTTAGAAAGTCCGCCCAAAAAATATGCTTCGTCAACATATACTCCCCATTTGCGAAGCGTTTTGATAACTCTCATATGTGACGGTGCATTCCTTGCTGTTACAATTGCAATTCGCAAAGGAGAGAGTTCAATTGTTGTCGGCAACTCTTCTTGAATTTTGGAAAGTTTTATTAGCAATTTTGCAAACGGACCTTCTCCCAATGGTTCGTCTTGATGTTCTTGCTCGTATTTATGAAAGGCTTCAATTCCTTCTGTTTTGTATCGGTGTTCCGATTCATCTGAAAACAAAACTGCATCTGCATCAAATGCAATTTTCACTCTGTTGTCAGTTGGTTTAAATTCTGTTGGTGGTTCGTAAATATAAGCGGCTGCACATTTTTTAGAATCAATTACACTTTGAACATCTTTAAGGTCTTTGCTTAAAAATAAGTCAATATCAAAAGCATCTATATAAGGTGCTAAAGGTTCGCCACCACTAAACGCCATTCTTGTAATGTCCAAATTGTATTTACCAACGGAGTTCATAATTCTTACACCTGTTTCGGGGCTGTTTCTCGACATTACAACAACTTCAACAATTCTTTTCTTTGCATTTTCATTTAAGTGAAGTAAACTCTGAACAAGATGGAAAGCTGTCCCAAGTTCTAAGGGTTCATCTTCGTGTTCAAGTTGATATTTTCTAAAACCAGAAATACCTTCGGTATTAAAAATTTCATTTTCCTTTTCAAGATTGAAAAGTGCTCGGCTGGAAACTCCAACAACTAATATTTCGGAAAAATCTACAGCCATTATTTAGGTTTCTTTTTATTGTATTTAATTTTCTCTTCTGCTACTTGCATTGCTTGTAATGCCAAATCTTCGTCTTGCACTTCATAATAAAGTTTGTCTGAAAGCCAAGCAATTATAACTTCATTCTTTTGGTCTTTATAAAAGTTGGCAAGTGATTTTACTTGCTCTTTTGTCGGCATTCGTTTGTCTTGCTCGATTTTACTCAAGATGGTTGGGTCAAGCGAAAGTTTAGCTCCAACTTCTCTAAGCAATAGTCCTTTTGCTTCTCGTAATTCTCTTAATGTCGTCCCAATTGTTTTCAATGTGCTTTTTTTTGACTTGACAAATATTGGCAAATGTAAAAATTATTATTATAAAAAAGGTCAAAAGTTGCCTCCAAATTTTCAACATTCCACTTGTCGGGTGGTGGGTGGGCTTTGGGTGCAGTTGGGCGAAATTAAATGTGGTGTTTT
>JAKQEZ010000480.1 GCA_029558435.1 Bacteroidota bacterium | reverse complement strand
ATAGTGCATACTCACCACCAAACACCTAACACAGTGAAACAAACTACTTCATCATGGAGTAAGGGCTAAAAAGTAGGGCATCCGCCAACAGCGGTTTGGCGCAATGCGGGGTGCAGTCGTTAATTTGAAGTGCAGTTTTTCTTTCATACATTAGCCGTAGCTTGACAGTTTTGCGCTTCACCATCCCGCACTTCTGCCAAGCCGCAAAACGTTAGCTGCAACCTTCGACAACGAAACACATTAACGATAATTGAAAATGAAAAAAGTAATTTTATTTGGAGCAACAGGAAATCTGGGGAAAGAAATTGCCAAGGAATTAGTCAATCAAGGCTATGACCTGACTGTTGTAGTTAGAAATGAGGTAAAGGCTAAATCTTTATCTGACATCACATCAAAATATATTATAGCAGATGTATGTAATAAAGAGACTCTTGAACACATTTTCGATAAGCAAGAAATCGTTATTTCTGCATTAGGTAAAAGCGTATCTCCCAATGACAAAAGTAAACCAACATTCAGAGAGGTTGACTTCTCTGCAAATTCAAACATACTTCACGAGGCTGCAAAATCTGGAATTAAAAAATTCGTTTACGTTTCGGCATTTCATTCTGAAAAGTATTTGCATTTAGAATACTTCAAAGTGCATCACGATTTTTCCGAACTTCTTAAAAAATCAGGCATTGACTATTCAATCGTTAAGCCCCCTGCAATTTTTTGTGCATTTATTGATATGATTGAAATGGCTAAAAAAGGACAACTTGTGAACATAGGTAAAGGAGACAAAAGAACAAATCCAATATATGAGGGCGACCTTGCTAAAATAGCCATTGAATCAATTAATAAACATAACACAATTATTGAAGCTGGTGGAAAGGCAATCTATGCAAGAAAGCAACTGAATGAAATTGTTCAAAAAGAAATAGATAGTCAAAAAAGCATCAAGACGATTCCTATGGGACTATTCAAGATGACTTTGCCGATAATAAAATTGTTCAGTAAAAATACATATGACAAATTCGCCTTTTTTATTGAGGTAATGCAACATGACACAATTGCACCACAAGTTGGGACAAAGACATTTGAAGACTACATTAAAGAAAAAGTAAATGGACAAGAAGATAAAGGCAGCAGCTAACACGGGTTTTGCGTCAGGCGGGCTGACGTGAAAACTTGGAGTTTTGTGCTTCTATTGAACTTTAGTACTAAATTGAGGTTTTGTGCTCCGAAACCCGCCCGAACGCAAAGCCCGAAACCGTTGTAGGAAACCACAAAGACACCACACTGCATAGAAAGACAACAAAAAAACATTTATGAACAAATTTCAAAACCTCATCAATTTCAAGC
>JAKQEZ010000474.1 GCA_029558435.1 Bacteroidota bacterium | reverse complement strand
ATGTGCTCGAACCTCTTGCTATTGGCGTTGGATGTTATGGGATTTATGATTTTGCTGGGTTTAATCCTAAAGCTATTTTAGGGATTTTAAATTCAAAATATTTGAGTTATTATTTAAACAAACGTTTTAAAGATAAGCATTTAGCAGGGGGATATTTGGCTATTAACAAATCTACAATTGAAGCATTACCTTTTGTTAATTTAAGTAGTAATAATCAAGACGAAATTAGCAATCTGGTTGACAAAATAATTTTACTCAAAGAACAAGGCAAAGACAGTAGCGAACAGGAAAAGAAAATTGACGAATTAGTTTATAAACTTTACGACATAACACCAGACGAACAAAAAATAATAGAAGGACAATAGCCAACGCATTTGGTGGCACATTTGCAAAACCGCACAAGCCCACGCTAAAGCCAAGTTTTGCAAAAGAGCCACCAAGCCAACGCCTCAAGACAGCAGTAAAATGGACAGACAACAACACGACAGAAAAGAAGGGCAGCACCTAACAGCGGTTTGGCGTAATGGCGGGTTCAGTGCTTCGTATGACAGTTTTGTGGTAAGTTCAAGTGCAGTTCTTCGATTGAACTTTAGTGCTAAAAATCCGCCACTACGCCAAGCCGCAAAACGTTGGAGGAAACCATTGACCAACTAAACGCAGAAAAGACTAAATTTGAACATTAATTTTAATTATTTATATCATGAAAAAAAGAATTTTACTTTTTGGAGCTTTAGCTTTAAGCTCAATTTCGTTTGCACAACAATTTCCTCACGTTGCAAATAGTAATGGCAACGCAGAAAGAGTTGCAAGTTTTAGAGTAAACGACTCTTCAACAGAGTTTTTAGAAATTACTAATTCAACAAATTTAGGAGGACAATTTATCCCATCTATTTGGGCTCACCATCAAGCTGACAATAGGTATGTAATGAGACATTTTATAACAACAAACTCTTCACAAGACAACGGTTCTATTCCTTTGCATATATTTAGAGCAGAAATCAGAAATGGATTAAATTTGGGTGCGCCTAATGGTAGTGGAGATTTTCCTTGGGGTACAACTGCTTCAAATGTAGTTAATAGACCTTTATTTGCTTGGGAAAATGGGAACACTCAATTAATGAGGATACTTGCAAATGGGAATGTTGGAATTGGTACAACAACTCCAACTACTAGATTTCATACTTTTGGTTCAGTAAGATTTGAAAGTATTCCAACGGTAACGACAAATACTTATGTGCTTACTGCTGATGCAAATGGAGTTGTTAGTCGTCAACTTTCATCTTCTTTTGGTGGTGGAGGTATTACAAATGCTTGTACAACTCCAAATTTCTTAACAAAATCGGGAACTAGTGGTTTAACTTGTAGCCAAGTTTTTGATAATGGTACAAACGTTGGTATCAACACAACTGCTCCGAGTGCTAAATTTCACAATAACGGAACTGTTCGTTTTGAAAATTTACCAACATCAACAACAAACAATACTTTCATTACATCAGATGTAAATGGTAATTTAGCAAAAAGAACTGTAACGTTTGGAAATGTAAACAGTACATGTTTCACTACTAACTTTGTACCTAAAAATAATGGTACAGGGTTATCTTGTAGTCAAATATTTGATAATGGTACAAATGTAGGTATTGGCACTACTTCGCCATCTAACAAACTTACTGTAAATGGTGCAGTTCAGTCAATCTCTAATTTATTCATTTCTGACATTATTTATAAAGAAAAAATTGCTCCAATAAATAATGCTTTAG
>JAKQEZ010000740.1 GCA_029558435.1 Bacteroidota bacterium | reverse complement strand
CCGTCCGGCAGGCTATGTAATGGCTACGCCCAATTCAAAAGCGTTTGACGACCCGGGTATTTTTGTAGAAATCGACACAGTAAATCAAATTCGACCACGAGTAAAAGCATGGCGTGAAGCCGGCTATCCCGGAGTTACCGGAATAACCAAACGACTTTTAGACCATTGGCAAGACCCCGAAGAACGCAAAGACCGACGTTTTTTCTTTTGCCAATTAGAAGCAATTGAAACATTAATTTGGCTAACCGAAGCACCAGCAGCCGAAAAAGTGGGCATTGATATAAAAGGCGATGGTGGCGAAATAGAACGATGGTGTAGCAAAATGGCAACGGGTTCGGGCAAAACCATTATCATGTCAATGATTATTGCTTGGAATTTCTTGAATAAAGTTACCAACCCAACCGATGCACGTTATAGTAAATATGCTTTGATTGTTGCGCCGGGCTTAACAGTAAAAAGCCGTTTACAGGTATTATTGCCAACCAATGAAGAAAACTATTACGAAGAATTTAATATTGTTCCAGCTTCATTGATGGACAAACTTCGTCAAGGGAAAATCATAATCCACAACTGGCATTCGTTGGCTTGGGACACGCAAGAAAAAATTGATTCGAAAATTGAAAAAGGGCAACTTCGTTCCGTTGACAAACGCCAACGCATTGAAATAAGTGGAGAAGCTTATGTGAAGCAAGTTTTGGGCGAAATGTCAAACGCCCGAAATATAATTGTTATAAACGATGAAGCTCATCATGCTTGGCGGGTAAACCCCGAAGCAGAAGGGAAATACCAACGCATTGGTTCAGATAAAGACAGCGCCGAAGAAGCAACTATTTGGATTGGCGGTTTGGATAGGATTCATAAGCAACGTGGAATTTTAAAATGTTTCGATTTATCGGCAACACCTTTTTCCCCTTCGGGTAAAAAGGCAGCCGAAGAATCGTTGTACTCTTGGATTGTTTCCGACTTTGGCTTGAACGATGCCATTGAGTCTGGTTTAGTAAAAACCCCTCGTGTGGTGGTTCGTGATGATAGCGAACGTACCAAAGAACTAAAATCAAGGCTTTATCATATTTACATGGACGATGAAGTAAAAGCCGACATCAACCGTAAAGCAGAAGAAACCGAGCCTTTGCCCGATTTGGTAATTAATGCTTACTATTTGCTTGGTAAAGATTGGTTAGAAGCCAAAAAAGATTGGGAAAAATCTGGCCATAAAGTACCGCCAGTAATGATTACCGTTGCAAACCGCACCGAAACATCTTCACGCATAAAATATGCTTTCGACCACAATCAAATATTAATTCCTGAATTGTGTGTACCCGAAAAAACATTGCAAATTGACAGCAAAGTCTTAAACGAAGCAGAATCGGAAACCGAAGCAGTTCAAGTTGTAGTTGAAACAACAGACGAAGAAAGCGAAGAAGTAGCACCAAAACTAACAAAGAAACAACAAGCCGAATTACTTCGACAAACGGTTGATTCGGTTGGTAAAATTGGCGCACCCGGCGAGCAAGTTCAAAATGTGATTTCAGTGGGCATGTTGTCCGAGGGCTGGGATGCTAAAACTGTAACTCACATTATGGGTTTACGTGCCTTTTCAAGCCAGTTACTTTGCGAACAGGTTATTGGTCGTGGTTTACGTCGTGTTTCTTATGATGTTGGCGATGATGGCTTATTTGAAGCAGAATATGTAAACATTTTCGGTGTTCCGTTTACATTCCTTCCACACGAAGGAGGCGATGGCCCTCCGCCACCCCCACCGCCACCTAAAACCAAAATTGAACCGGTTCAAGATAAGGTTGAACACGAAATTTCGTGGCCTAATATTTTACGAATTGACCATGTTTACCGTCCAGTTTTACAATTGGATTGGAGCAAAGTCCGCACTTTGGAGATTGACCCTTACGAATCAATCACCGAAGCGGAATTGGCTGCCATTATTTCGGGCAAAGCAAATGACAAGGTTAAGTCGCTTATTGGATTAGAGCAAATTGCCGCAGATACAAGGGTTCAAACCATTGTTTTTAAGATTGCTTCAACCATTTACAATTCTGAAAAACGACCTGATTGGAAAGGCAGCAAAGAGGTGTTTTTAGCACAAGTTGTTCGTTTGGTTGAGCAGTTTATCGAATCGGATAAAATCACGGTAAAACACGATTTGTTTCATCAAGACAATTCCAAACGGAAGATTCTTATCATATTGAACATGAATAAGATAATTCAACACATTTGGACACAAATTCGTGCAGAAAATACTGAAAAACTATCGGCTGTTTTCGACAAAGAACGGCCAATTCGTTCAACTGGCGATATGCGGACTTGGTTCACAAGCAAACCTTGTGAGTGGCTTGATAAATCGCATATTAGCCATTGCGTTTATGATAGTGGTTGGGAAGCAAGCGAAGCCTACTTTTTAGAGAAATCGGACTTGGTTAAATCATTCGTTAAAAACGACCATTTAGGATTTTTCATTCTGTACAATTTCAACGGAGTGATTAGAAAATATTACCCTGACTTTATGATTCGTTTGATAAATGGTGAATACTTGATACTGGAAACCAAAGGAGTTGACAGTCAACAAAACCAGACAAAACGAGAATTTTTAAATGAATGGGTAAAAGCAGTTAATACGCACGGTGGATTTGGAAAATGGAATTGGGATGTTTCATTCCACCCGGCAGATATAGAAGAAAAAATAAAAAAATGCCTTGAACCGCAGTTAGCCTGACCCAATTGCAGGCACATTTGCAATTCGCACGAGCCAACGCTTGTCCAAAAATTGCAAAAGAGCCTGCAAGCCCACGCTGACAGAGAGATTGGCAAACATAAAAGAATGAAAATGAATAAAGCCCAGCAGGTAACATACGGTATAAAACATTGGGGTTTAAGTGGTTATGTAAGCATTCTGCCCCGCATCAAGTTCGGTGTAACTGGACAGGAAAGTAGCCCGCAATCCCCAACGATTTCATACCGCCAACCGTTAGCTGCTATACTGACAAGACCCTACGAACTCAAAAATAATCCCTATATTTGCAAACTAAAAAGTAAGTGACAATAATGTAAAAACCAATTTCTTTCAGACAAATTAAAGACGGTAAATCACAATATGGTTTGACCAATTCATTCATCTTTAAAAGAAAGAAGTTATGCTTATTTTACAGAACATTTCATATACACATCCCAACAAAAATCTGTTGTTTGACAATATCAATCTAACAGTAAACAATCACGAAAAAATTGCCTTAATCGGCAATAATGGCTCAGGAAAATCTACTTTATTGAAACTTATTTCAAAAGAACTACAACCTTTGGACGGGCAATTATTTGTAGATACTAAACCTTATTTTGTTCCTCAAATTTTTGGTCAATACAATCATCTCACTATTGGACAAGCTTTGAAAGTTGAAAACAAACTCAAAGCATTACAAGAAATTCTTAACGGCAATGTAACCGAAGAAAATTATTCAACACTTGACGATGATTGGACGATTGAGGAACGTTGTAATGACGCTTTGAAATATTGGCAATTAACCAATTTGGACTTAATGCAAAAAATGGAAACATTAAGCGGAGGACAAAAAACAAAAGTATTCCTTGCAGGAATTTCTATCCATCAACCAGAATTGATATTGCTTGACGAACCCAGCAATCATCTGGACGTTGCGGGCAGAAAGCTTTTATATAATTTTATTCAATCAACCCAAAACACTTTAATAATTGTAAGCCACGACAGAAAACTTTTGAACCTTTTAGGTAAAGTCGCTGAATTAGACAAACGTGGAATAACAATTTATGGTGGCAATTATGACTTTTATATGGAACAAAAACTTATAGAAAACAATGCTTTAAATCAAGATTTACAAAGCAAAGAAAAAGCATTGCGAAAAGCCAAAGAAAAAGAGCGCGAAACATTGGAGCGACAACAAAAATTAGACATAAGAGCACAAAAAGGCTTAGGTAAAGCTGGACTTCCAAAGATTGTTTCTAATACTTGGAAAAATAGTGCAGAACGAAGTACCGCAAAAATAGCAGGTGTACACACAGAAAAAATTGGTGGACTTAAAGAAGAATTACAAGAACTGCGTTCGGCTTTGCCCAACATTGATAAAATGAAATTTGGCTTTGACAATTCAGCTTTGCACAAAGGAAAAACTCTAATCAAAGCAGACGAAATCAATTATAGTTACAAAAATCATCCATTGTGGAAAGAGAATTTGACTTTCCAAATCACAAGTGGCGAACGTCTTGTTTTGAAAGGTATAAATGGTTCGGGCAAAACAACTTTAATCAAAATAATTTTAGAAAAATTAGAACCACAAACAGGAAAAATATACCGAGCTGATAACAAAGCGGTTTACATAGACCAGGATTATTCGTTGATTGACAACCAACTAAAAGTATATGAACAAGCCCAACAATTCAACGTTTCAGCATTGCAAGAACACGAAATAAAAATTAGGCTCAATCGTTTTTTATTTACCAAAGACGATTGGGATAAATCTTGTAGTGCATTGAGTGGTGGCGAAAAAATGCGTTTAATTCTTTGTTGTTTAACCATTAATAACCAATCACCAGACATCATAATTTTAGACGAACCAACAAACAATTTGGATATTCAAAACATAGAAATTTTGACAGCGGCCATCAACGAATATCAAGGAACATTAATTGTGGTATCCCACGATGAAACATTTTTAGAACAGACAAAAATTGAGCAGACCATTCAACTCTGACAAAAGTACAGCAGCTAACATCGGTTTGGCAATATGGCGGCTGAAGTGCTTCTATGAAACATTTGTGCAAGGTTCAACAGCAGTAATCCTATTGAACTTTTGTGCTAAAAATCCGCCACATCGCCAAGCCGAAAACCGTTACCGCTAATTTAAATTAAGCATACAAACAAGTTAAAAACTATGATTATAAAAAAAATTATTAATTTACCATTAATCCTTTTGGCTTTGACATTAGCTTCGTGTTCATCTAATGTTACTAAAGATTATGAAGAAAATTT
>JAKQEZ010000439.1 GCA_029558435.1 Bacteroidota bacterium | reverse complement strand
AAGAAATGTTATGAAACAGAAAGAGAGTCTATTCGTCGTTGGCTATTTTCGATTCTTTTAAGAAAAACTTTTGGCGGTCAGGGAGATGCAGTATTAACACAAGCGAGACGTGCATTTACAAACGACATTGAAACAGAATTGATTAAACCATTAAGTGATTTTCCAGTTAAAGAAATAAATACAGAAATTAAAAAACTTACTGACGTTGGTGATGATTTTATTGAGGAGTTGTTGCTCACTCAAAAAGATTCGAGATATAGTTTCCCAATATTGGCAATGCTTTATCCTGATTTGGATTACAAAAACAATAACTTTCATCAAGACCATTTGCATCCAGCATCAGCTTATGACCAACTAAAACAAGAGTATAAAGATAAATTTGGGTGGACGGTTTACAATTCAATACTAAACCTTCAAATGCTTGATTCAAATGAAAATATGTCAAAAAATGCCACTCCATTGGACACTTGGATTACTGAACAAACAAAAAATAAAGACAAGGACAGATTTATTGAAAGTCATTTGATTCCTAAGGTTGATTATTCTTTGGATAATTTTGATACTTTCATCATTGAGCGAAAGAAAATATTGACTAAGAAATTGAAAAATATATTGAATTGAAAGAAAAACGTGTGGTAACATCGTGTATAGCCAATGGCGGTGGAAGTGCGTGTTTGTAGCATCCTGCCCCGCACAAAGGTTCGTCTCGGTTGATACAGACGAAGCACGCAAACCGCCACTGGCCATACACGCGGCCGTTATGCCCCATAATAAAAACAGACATTCATGACAAACAATAATGTATTTGTAAAATTTATAAATGAGCAACTTCAACTTCCTGTGCCCTTGGCAGAAGATATTGTGTCGAATTTCGATTACGAAATATTACCACCCAACACATTTTTGCTTAAATCGGGAGAAGTTTGTCAGAAATATATGTTTATCCACTATGGATTTATGCGTTCACTTGTAATTGATAATGAGAGTAATGAAATTACAACAAATTTTTTCTCGAAATTTCAACAGGCATTTGAACCCTCTTCATTCTTTAACCAAACAATATCGAAAGAGAATATTCAAGCTATAACAGAATGCGGGGGCTGGATAGTGGACAATCAAAAAATGGAAAATTATTTTCAAAACAATCAAGGATATAGAGAATTTGGAAGGCGATTGTTGGTTAAAAGTATGACAGAACTCAAAGAACGAATGCTTTTATTACAAACCGAGACTGCCGAAAATAGATATTTATTGCTATTAAAACAACACCCTGATTTAATACAAAATGTTCCGCTTAAACAAATTGCGTCCTATCTTGGAATTACAGATACGTCATTAAGTAGAATACGAAAATTGACCATAAAAAAATGTCCATAATTGAATTTCTTGCCAAATGACAAGTGATTTTCATTTCGAATACCTTTAATTTTGCAACTAAATTTTAAAACAATAGCAATATGAAAAATACTATTCTTACAATTGGCATACTTTCCGTTATGACATTAACCGTTTCGGCACAAAACCAAATTCCAAGCCCACGATATGGAGCAAGTGTGGTTGAATTTGAAGTAGATAGTGCAACACAAGCATGGGCACATTTTTTACTGTTTGGGAAAACAGAACTCTCTCAAAATCCTTTTGAAGAAGCTATTTTTTTTAAAGCTACAAATGAATCAACAGGAGAATTTACATCTATTACACCAAACTGGGACTCAACATTTTTTAGTTATGGGCAAACAGCCTTGAACTTCAATAATGAATACATTGTTATTGTTGGTGGAGTTAGAACAGACTCTATTGGAAATCAATCATCAAATTCAAATGCATTAATATACGACGTCGCGAATGAAACAATAATATACGGAAATTTAGAACCTTTTCCTTCAAAAGGCTTTATGGCTCACAGTGATATTGGACAAGGAAAGATTTTTTTTAATGGGGGTTATATGATATTAAATGGTTTGAAAGTTTCATATTCACATACCTTTGTTCTTGACATGAACACAATGACTTTTACAACAAAACAATCTTGTCCTAAAGAACTTTCTGGACACAAAGCCATTTCAGATACAGTAAATCATAAAACATATTTATTTGGGGGACTTGACAATAATGGAAATAATAATTTTGAGTGTTATGAATATAATCACCAAAACAATTCCTGGGGTTTTGGACCTTCAATCCAAAACTACCCTCAAAACGAATGGACAGCATTTGGAGCAACAGGTTCGACACTTAACCCTAATGAAATATTTATTGCAGGAGGTCAAAAATATTCACCCAATAAATCAACAAATTCTATTAGTTTTTCAACCAATATATACACAATCAAAGTCAATAATGGGAATTTAACAGCCCATTTAATTACGAACAATTTGCCGCCAATGATTGGAGCGGCAGCATGGTGTTCGTTAGAGAGCAATAATGACACTGTTTTTTACTTTTTTGGGGGAATTAATTCAATCACAACCACAGGAGATACAACCATAACCAACAATTTTTATCGTTTTAACCAAACGACTTCTCAAATTCAACAGTATGATACAACACAGCAAACTTGGGGTGGTATCGTATCCTCAATTAATGACGCAGAATTTAAAACGTCTGTTGAATTAACTGTTTTTCCAAATCCAACTACCGACAAAGTGAGTTTTGCCTTACAAACCAAAGAAACGATAAAAAACATAAAAATATTCAATCAAAACGGACAGTTAATACAGCAAATCAGTAATCCGACTGAAACACAAATTAATTTTACACATAAAACATCCGGGCTTTATTTCATTCGCATAGACACAGAAAAAAACTATTATCTTGGAAAAGTGATAAAACAATAAATTACGAGGGCATAACAACGTGTATAAAACATTTGGCAATCAGTGGTTTATCTAGCGGCACAGCTCGTATCAAAAGTAGTTGTAACTTGACAGGAAAGTGCCTCGAAATGCCAAACGTTTCATACACGCAACCGTTGGCGGTAATTATAACAGGACACTATGGCAACAATAAAAAGAGAATCATACGAGTGGGCTTTAATACACCTTATAAAGTTTTATGACAGCGACTTTTATCCAACGCTATTTGAGTTTAAAGCTATCAAACACGATTGGGACAACATCTTACCATTCTTACTTGGACTTGACATTAACACCTATGCACCTAAGACTCCATTCATTTCTGCTGCGCCAAAACCAAATGGCTCTTACAGGGTAGTTCACCAACTTGACCCGCTTGACAGTTTGATTTTTACTGCACTTGCATACGAGAACGCTTCTAAAATTGAAGCTGTCAGAATACCAAAGGAAAGGTTTATTGCTTGCTCATATAGATTAAATCCAGATACTGACGGCTCATTCTTTGATACTGACAATAAAGGCTTTGAACACTTCTTAACAAAAGCCGAAGAACTAGCTGCTAAATTTCCTGATGGCTATGTTTTAATGACTGACCTTGTTGATTTTTATAATCAAATTTATTTGCACAGAGTAAGTAATATTTTAGAAGAAGCAGGTTCTACAAACAATGGCGACTTTGAAAGATTTCTTTTGGGATTAAATAATAATGTTTCAAAAGGAATTCCAGTTGGACCCGTTCCCAGTATTGTAGTATCTGAAGCAATATTATCTGACATTGACAACAAAATTGTAAGACATACGGACAATTATACAAGGTATGTTGATGACATAAACATATTCTTTCCAAATAAAACAGAAGCCCAGCGACTTCTGCACGACTTAACGATATATCTTCATTCTAATCATCGTTTGGTGCTTTCATCAGACAAAACTCGAATAATCCCTACAAGTGAATTTCTTTCTGACCACTTAAAAAATGAAGAAAGAGTTGAAAAGCAAAAATTACACAGCAAAATAAATGAGATTGAAAATGGAGAATATCAACTACCCGAAAAACTGCCTGAATTTGATGAGCTTAAAGGAGAAGAGAAATTTAAATTACGTGCAGAAGCCTATGAAGAATTGTTTTTGCAATCTGTTTCATTTGACAAAGTGGACTTAGGTTTAATGCGTCATATTTTGAGACAAGCAGGCAGATACAAAGTCAGAAGTATAATTCCTTTAATATTTGAACACTTTGACAATTTATTGCCAGTGATTCGTGAATTGGTTATTTACTTTTCAAGAGTTCTTAATGATAGGACTGCAAAAAGGTATGAAAAAGAATTTTCAAGCCTTCTAGACAAGCCGTATTTAAATGATACATTTATCAATATTTGGATATTCACTCTTTTTCAAGACCTTTCATTCAATAAGACAGACATAAAAATTGACTACTCACGAATTCACCGAGTCAGAGAAAGGGCTCTTATTGCAAGAAGGTCTAATGACAAAACTTGGGTAAAAGAAATTAAAGACAATATTGATGCCCTAGGGCCTTGGGACAAAAGAGCAGTAATTCATTCAGCAATTGTATTATCACGTGACGAGTGTTCTCATTGGTTAGGACTAATTTCATCAAAAGGTGAAATCTTAGAAAAAGCAGTATGTTCAAAGACAATAAACGACAAGAAAGGAGAATAACTACCGCCAACAGCCGTTTGCCGCAATGGGGGCTTTTGTGGTTAAATCAAGTGCAGTGCTTCTATCAATCCCGAAGTTTCGGGATGCTTGGTTGATCCCGCAGGTGCGGGACTCCGAAATCCCCCACTGCGGCAAGCGGCAAAACGTTATGCACCATAATAAAATACAGAAACGAAACAAAATGTTTAACCATAAAAAATCAAAAGTATGAAACAAAAATTTTTAACAATCGGATTGCTGATAATATCAGTTTTATCAGCTTCAGCACAAGTGCCAAGCCCTCGCTACGGACATAGTGTTTGCAAAATTGACAGTGTGTACTACATTTTTGGCGGAGCTCTTCTTGACAATAATAAGAAAAGCACAAAATCACTGCCAGTAAATGATATTTATGCTTATGTACCTGCAACAAGAACCTTTACCAAACTCAATCCATTAACAGAACCCGGCTCAGACCCCGTACCAGGTATGGCAGAACATAATGCGATGGTTTATAATGGCGAAATGTATGTTTTTAACGGATCAAGAAGTACAGCAACAAATGCTGCAACATATGTTTATACTCCGGGTGACACTACAGATGGCGGTTGGAGACAAATAATTGGTTTGCCGTCATATAATCCTAAAGTGTATGTTTTTAACGGAACAAGAAGTGAAGCAAATGATGCAACAATGATTTTAGCTGGTGGCTACGACTTAACAACCCATTCAGCATCCAATGAATGCTGGAAATACGATGCACAAGCGAACGCATGGACACAGCTTCCTAATATTTCATATGGAGGACGCTATGCAGGTGCTTCTGCAATGATAGGAAGTAAATTTTGTTTATTTGGAGGATTAACCGACTATGGACCAACGAATGACTTTTTAATTTTTAATACAATAAACAATATGTGGAATTGGGTAATGAATCCTTCCGGTTATATGATTAATG
>JAKQEZ010000397.1 GCA_029558435.1 Bacteroidota bacterium | reverse complement strand
GTAAAGAGTTTAAAGTGCCCATACCGCGTTTTGATTTGGTGGTGCCGGGCAAATGGAATTAGTAAAGTTTTATTCTATCGAAATAAAATTGAATTTTGAATTGGTAATACGCTCCACGTCGTGTCCAAACTCTAAATTATCCTCATCTTCGTATTTCCAATGCATCTCTACTTCATTTTGTTCCTTGTAAGAGTTAATGGTATTAATTACATCTATTAATATTCTCAAGGAAGCAGTGTTCACATAATCCAACTCTACAACCAACACAATTTTATTTTTTGGCAAGTGATTTTTGAATTCCTTCAACCAACGGGTTACAGGTCCGTAAAATTTAAAAGCATCTTCAGGATATGTAACACCCGTCATAAATAACTCCCCGCTGGTTCTGAAGTCGATTTCGGGGGTTGAATTGGATTTTTCGATTTTTAAATTTTCCATGCTTTTAGCAATACTGGTTTTAAATCTGGTTTTTGCCTTTCAATTTCTGGTTAAGGACAATTCAAAATCCAAGCAAACTTAACCAAATGTAAGCGAATTTGTACTTTTTTGTAACATGGATCAAAAATGTTCTTAAACATGCTGTGTTGAAAATGTCAAAAAAGTAAATTCATCCCGATTTTTTAACAAAATACTGCACAATCCATGCTGTTGTAAAGAACAAACAGTACAAAAATACACAAATTGATGCCGCGTATTTACAATTTTGTTAATAAACCACTAGTTTGAAATAAATGCCAGAGCATCATCTTCATTACATTTAACCATGTCCAGAACCAAAAAACCCAAACGTTACTTATTTGAAGAAGTACTTGATTTTTTAAAACACAACGATTCTCAGGCATTCAATTATAAACAATTGGGTGCAGCTATGGAGATCAATGAGGAAACACAAAGATTAGAATTAATAGGTGTTTTAGAATCACTGAAACAACAAGGTTTTGTGTTTTTACAAAGTGGGAGCAACTTTGTATCCACAAAAGATTTTGAAGGAATACTCAACTATAACAGCGCCAGCCGAAGCGGAAAATTTTGTGTTGATGCCGTTGTTCGTCCATTCGTTAACATTCCAGTTGGTTCAATTTATCCAATTGTTAGTTTTGTAAATACCGCTTCATCTGATCAGGG
>JAKQEZ010000355.1 GCA_029558435.1 Bacteroidota bacterium | reverse complement strand
ACAAACTTTTGCGAATGGTTCAATTGGTTCCATAATTTTAAAATTTAAAGTTTTTATTAAGCGAATGTAATGAAAAAAATGTTATATTCTTATGTAATTTGTAAATATTTTTTATGTCCTGCTACCATTGGTGGTAACGGTTTGCAGCTACCCGAAGGTGGCGATTTGGAACACTAAACTGTCTATACGCACAAAGTTTTTTTTGAAACACAAATGCTCGTATTCGCACTGTACCGCCACTTTTGGGTAGGTGCTGTTATGCACCGTTTTTTTCTCTCTTAACATATGTCATTATAAAGTTGTCAAATATTTTTGGGTAAGAGGTATTGAAGTTTCCGTCTAAAATAACATTCTTGTCTGTAAAAATATGATTAACAAAATCGAAAGTCTTGATTAGGATGTGGTCAAAATATTTTTTTTCTTCGTCAATGTTTTTAAAGTCTGATAAATTCTTAAAAAGTCCTTTCGTATTCTCTGCACTTCTCGGCTCATTTGTAAAAAAGCGAATTGTATATTGCCTGTCTATTGGCGGAACTAAGTCAGGTAAAATGTGTGCAAGTGTTTTTGAATTACCTACAATCTTTGAATTTGAAATTGAAACTTGAAATGAAAAACAAATACTTTTTAACTGTTCAATCAATACATTTCTATCTAAATTGAGGTCGTTAATTTTATAATCCTTTAGCGTTATTAAAATATCTTTTTGATTGATAATTGAATTTTTAAAAACATCAAAGTCAACCATTTTCGTTGATGTGTCGCCCATTCGATGCATACCCCAAGCTACAAGAGTTGCATAAATATTTTCAATATGAGTGTCGCTAAGGAAGCTTTTATTTTTTTCTTCTAATGAACGTTTGTGAAAATATAAAGACGGTCCGCCAAAATCATTTCCTACATTTATGAGGTTATTTTGAAAGTCAGTATAATTAGCTTTTAAAAAATTATAGTTTGTGTCTGTTATATTCATTTTTTAAATATGTAAAACAAAAATAATAAAAATGGGCGGCTTTGCCGCCCATTTTAAATTACTTCTCGTCAAGTATTGATTTAATCTCTTGCAATGCTTGGTCTGCCTTGCGTTGCATATCGCCTTTAGCATTGTTTGGCAAAATCATAACAGCAAGTCCGATAGGGAAAAAGCAAATTGCTATTGCCCAACCTGCTGTTGCTGGCTTTGCTTCAAAATCAATATTAACAGAGAAACGACCGTCTCTGTCGCTTACTCTACCTTCAATGTTTGTTTCGTAACCGAAGCCAGAAAATTTTGAACCTGTGATATTAATACCACCTGAAGACGATACGGATACGTTACCCATATTTTCAAGTTGCTCTTCAACAACTTTTATAACGTCTGCTTTTGTTTTTGAGCTTTTAAAGCTTACTGATGAGTTTCCTTTGAACATAATTGTTTGTTTTTATTGGTTTGTATTAAATTGATTTTGCGATTGAAAAAATGCGGTCAATTTCGGCAAGAGCATTTTTTTTAGTTTCTGATATTATTATGATTGGAACTAATGCTCCTACATAACAACAAGCAATACCTAAAAGAATAATAATGTAGCCGAGAAATTTTATTTTTCTTTTGTAAGTAATGCCAATAGAAGAAGGGTCGTCTTTATTCCTTGCTTCAACTATTATTATTCCGTTAGTTATTAAATCGTCAATCTTTTCAGTTCGCAGAATTAATTTATTTCCGCTTTCTTCAATGTGATAGAATATTTGTAACTCTTTATAAAATTCGTTTGCAAAATCTTTCGTCTTGGGTTGAATGCGTTTTTCGCTCACAAACTTTTTGTTTACTGACCAACGAATAATTAAGAAAAACACTAACCAAATTAAAAGTCCTATAACAATTTGTGCGGTTGCTATTGCTGCTGTCTGTTCCATTATAAAAAGTGATTTAATGTTTTAATAAAATATTGAGTTAGTAAAACGGTCGTGAAAAGTGCAAGGGATATTTTTCTGAAAATGTCATTAGGTCGGGTCGGTAAAATGTATGAGAAGTAATGTTGAACTATTAAAATTGTCAACGGAGCAATTGCGATATTAAATAGCAATGCTTGGCTTAAATGTCCGTGTAATAAAGAATATAAAGCCCTTGTCATACCGCAACCAGGGCAGTCGAAGTGCAGCAAGTTTTTATGAATGCAAAAAGAGGTCGGGTTATGAAATAGGAAGTCGGTCGGCAAGAAATAGACTGTCAGCAGTCCTGCCGTTAATAAAATGGTCGAAAGGTCTCTCGTTGAAAGTTTCTGTCGAACCGCTATGTCTGTCCTAAAATGGTGCATAACGGTTCGGGTATTGCCGCAGTGGGGGATTTTTAGCACAAAAGTTCAATAGATGCACTGCCGTTTGTTTAACCACAAAAGTTTCATAAAAGGACTTCACCCCCCATTGCGGCAATACCATGTTAGCGGATGCCCTTCTTCGTCCGTGTCCAGTTGAGTCATCTTTTTGAATAAAGTCATAACCTGTCAAGGTGCTTGTCTGTCGTGGGTTGTGCGGTTGCGAAGTTTTATTTTTTTGAAGCAGGGGAAATTTTTTGTTTTTTAATTTTTTTGGGGTGGGAGAAAAAATACTCTCTTGCAAGCTTTGGTTCGTGGGTTGAGTCGTAGCGGCTTGCAAGTGTGTGTTTTTTGTGGGCTGATTTTTATTCTGAGTAAATATCAAAGTCATTTCTTTCAGTTTTTGTTGTTACAACCTTTTTAGTTTCTTCTTCTGAAATTGCCTCGTCATTAAATTCTTTGCTTGCTGGTCTTGCTCGTTTTGATTTACCAAATTGTCTAAGGAAATTTATTTGAGGCTGCATAGTCATTGCAAGCGGAATTATTGGTTCAATGGCTTTAAGTAAATGTTTCAATGTAATTTCTTTTACATCTTGGTCTTCATCATATGCGATAAACATAGCTTCCTTCACACATTCTTCTATTTCAGCCCCATTAAAGTATTTTGATTTTTCAACTAATTCATCAAAGTTTTTGATTGAATCCTGTCCATACCTTTTTAAATGAATTTTGAAAATGTTTTTCCGCTCTTCTTTTGTTGGAAGGTCAACGAAAAATATATCATCAAATCTTCCTTTACGAAGTAGCTCTGGTGGAAGTGCCTGAATATTGTTAGCGGTGGCGACAACAAAAACAGGTTTTGTTTTCTCTTGCATCCATGTCAGTATTGTTGAGAATACTCTTGAATTAGTGCCACCGTCTTTTTCTCCGCCACCAGTATTTAGTCCTTTCTCAATTTCGTCAATCCATAGAACACAAGGGGCAACTGCTTCTGCTGTTTCAATTGCTTGTCGGATATTATTTTCACTTGCTCCAACTTCTGCCTGAAAAACTTTACCAATGTCCAATTTTAATAATGGTTGTTTCCAACTTGAAGCAACACACTTTGCAGTTAAACTCTTACCGCATCCAGGAACACCAACAAGGAGAATCCCTTTTGGCTCTTGCAAACCGAAGTCTTTCGCTTTTCTCTGAAATGATTTTTCTCTTTTGGTTAACCAATCTTTCAAATTTTCTAATCCGCCTAAACTGTTTTCCAAATCTTGATTGACTTGGTAGTAATCTAAAATTCCACTCTTCTTTATTATCTGCTCTTTTTCCATTGAGATAATTTGAGCAGCATCTTTTGTTTGTAAGCCAACTTTTTGTTTTGCCAATTGAAACGCTAAGAATGCTTCCATATCAGTCATTCCTAAAGCCGAATCAATGAAGTGCTTCTTCAAGTCATCATCAATTTTTTCTCCTCTTGATATGTAATCTAAATTCTTTTCTAAATCCTTTCTATCAGGTAAAGGAATATTTACAACGGTTACAAATTTTTCCAATTCGTCAGGAATTTTAATAAATGGTCCAGTCAAGATTATATGCTTGTCATAAAAGCGAAGTTTTTCTGCCAACTTTCTTAGTCGTGTAAATGTTTCAACTTGGTCAAAGTATCTGTGCAAATCTTCAATCAGAAAAATCTCCTTATCACTTTGCGTTTCCTTTTCATCAGTAGTTTTAATTATGTAGTCAAGTAAGCCAATGTAATCATTACAACCTGCGACTTCCTGAAACTCTATGTTCTTTTCAACTTTCTTATGCTCTTGTAAACCTGTTACACAATCCCAAACTTGAAATTTGTAGCCGTTCTTCATTGATAAATCTCTGATGTATGAAAGGGAACGGTTGTATTCGGTTGTTACCGCATAAATTAACGGATAATTCGCTTTGATTAAGTCACGAATATTTTCAAATGTTTGTTTAGAGTTCATTTCGTTCTTTTTATTTTTTGAGTTACAGTTGTATTTGTATTGTTAGATTTGATTTGCCCTGATGCAGTGCAAAATGTTTTACCCTGATAAATTGCTGGAATCGGTTTTCGCTTTATATGCTCACCTTCTTTTCTTTTTGTTCCAAAGGAAAAATCAATTGCCTCCATCGCTTTGTCTGCAAGTTTGTGAATGTCCTCTGGAATGTAGTTTGAATCTGTTATAATCGTTCCATCAAACTTGATTACGAATTCTATTTCGGTTCGCTTATCTGCTTCATTTGAATTTCGTGTTGTAGCAACCATTTTGAATTTTTCTTTCTCTGTTTCTGACGCAATAAATTTTAAGTCAGGTAAGAACTTAAATCCAACTGCTTGAAACTCTCTCAAAATTGTTTCCTTGGCATAAATTACATTCAATCCGTAAAACTCGCTTTCCAATTCCTTTATTAACTCTTGTCCATTCTTCATGTAATAACTGTTGTATGTTACTACATTGTCAATAACCTTCAAAGCAAATTCGCCTTTGAGATTTGCTTTTTGGTTTGTGTCATACACATATAGCACCTGCTTGTTGTGTTCCAATTTAACTTCAAACTTCCAATGCAATTTTTCACAGGCTTTTTTTAAGATTTCCTGATTCATCACTTGCGGACTTTTCAGGAATGTTGATGATTCAAAGCACGACATATTATTTGAGTTTTATGAATTTACCTTCTGTTATTTGAAACATTCGCAAAGAAAGAATAAACTTAAATGCGGTCTCATACCCAAGTTTTGTATAATCAAAGTCAGGATTTTTTTTCTTAATCAAGTTTATAAAATCACCCAAGGTCAATTCACCTTTTTTGTTCGGTTTCATTTCCTTAAATATTGCCTTATAATCAATTCCAGTTTTATTTTTTATCACTGTTTTGGGCTTTTCTTTTACTTCTTCCGGAATCCCAAGTAATTCATATATGGTAACAAGCGGAATATCCAACATCATTGCTTTTGATTGAAAGTTTCTATCCAAAGTCAGTAAGGTGGGATTGTGTTTTTTGTAAACTATACCAAGCGAAAGAAGCAAGTTATCAACGGTCTTTTTTTGTAACTCATCTGGCAACAAAGTTAAATCTGCTCTTGCTTTTCTTACTCTTGAAATCTTTAAGTTTGAAGATTTTTTCAGAGCAGTATTTATATTCACAATTGCTTTTGAGGCATTGACTTTGGTTTCAGGAATCGTTTTTAGTTTGTCCAATTCTTCAATAACAGTTAAGGACAAAGCCACATAATGTTTACCATCAATTTTTGAAATGATGTCAGGTTCTTTGATAAAAACATTGGTGTCAATGATGTAGGTCTTTGCTAATACTTCCTCCTTTATTCGGTTGATTTCGGACTGAACTTTTTCTTTGAAATCAATTATTGCTGATTTGATGTCTTTGTATTCATCAAAACATTCTGATTCTACTTCTTTCAATTTACTTTCAACATGAATAACATTTTCAAGTTTGTCATTAGTATTTGCTTCCAAGCTGTTTGATAATTGCAGAAGTCTTTCTGTGAGAAAAATCTTGTGTTTGTTCTTGATTCCTGTTATATGCTTCTGAATAGTATTGTGTATTCGTTGCAAACATTCTTTTGCTTCCGAATTGATTTCAGGGTTAAAAAATGCATTCGCCTTTGAGCCAATTAAATTTTGTTCAAGAATAAATTTCTTATTTATCGTATCATCTTCAATTTCCTCTTCACAAATTTCTTCAACTCCATTTTCAATAATTTTCAAATAATCATTAGCAACTGCATTTTTTATTTCAGAATATTGAGAAGGCAAATCACTGTAAGTGTTTTGTTTCTTTTTGTAAAAGACTTTTGAGAAATGCACTTCATCGTTGACAAAATCAAGATTAGATTCTTCCAGAGTGATTATCTCTTTTTTATTTCTAAGCAAGCACTCAAAAGAATTTACTTCTCTGTAAACAGCAACGAATAACCTGTTGTCAGTGTTGGTGGAAAACTGGTATAGTTGTTTGATTTTAGTATTTACTGCTTCATCTTCTGTCTGCTGAAACACTACAAATAATGAAGGTGTTTCCTTATCCTCTGCTAATTGGTTGAGTTTTGAAATTGATATTTCATTTGCATCGGGCACGAGCAGAAATATTTCTTCAAAGTCATTTGAAACAAATTCCTTTAGGTGTAACCAAAAATATTCTTGGTCAATGAAGTCAGAATCTTTGTTTGATTTTTTTGAAACAAGTAAAGCATCCTCGGGTTTGGCTGAAAGTAAACTCTGAAACTTAGCGTTGCTTTGAATCAAACTTTGCAAATAAGAATTATGAGTTTCTATAGATATTCCTTCCAGTGTGTCATGTTCAAATAAATTGAGGATGTCTTGTTTGTTTATGTTCAGGAACTCGGTGAAATATTGATTTGTTTTTTTTGAAGTTGGGTCAAAAGCAATAAGCCTTGTCTGCTTCGTTTCAACATCAAACAGTAAAGCCACTGCAATTTTTAAAATAAATGATGAACTGTTTCTTCGGTCAATTTTAGGATTAATAAACGAGTTGCCCAATTTGGGATTGTGAATTTCTTGCACCTGAACTTCAGCGATATTTTGCATCAGAACTTCATCCAAAAAATCAAACTCACCATTGAGCTGAACGGGTTTCCCTTTCAATACTTCTAACTCTCTCTTTGCTACTTCATGGCGGTTTGAAGTATGGTCAAAAAATAATTTGAACGGTTTATTTTCTTCAACTTTGAACTTGTAACCTTTGGCGGCAAAAACCTTACCTTCCTTCGTTAGCCGACATGACGAATATGATGTGTCGCCAATTTCAATCATGTTGTAATCTTTCAGATTGTCTAAAGCAATTCTTAGGATGTCATATTCTGCCTCGTCCTTGTATCTCTGATGTTCGGGGTCATGTGTCAAGTTCATTCCAAGTATTTCTCCGATTTGCTCAATACTAAGAACATCATCAACTGTAAGGATTCCGACAATCACTTTATCAAATAAATCAAATGGAATCGCAAGAGTGCAATCAGCAGTGTATTTTACAGAAGAATACAACCAGTCAAAATTTGCATAGCCCAAATACTTTTCAGTAAGTGACTTCTCCTGAAAAATCTCTGAGTATATTTCTATGTCAGTTTTTGAAATCATCTAAGAAGTTTACTAAGTGTATTTGCTTCAATAATTTTTCCTCGCTTCTGAATTTCACTAATAGCATTCTTGTAAAGAGGCTTGCCCTTGGTGTCAGTAAATTGTTCAAAGAAATTTTTGTTGCCAACAACGATTAATAATCGTTTTGCCCTTGATAACGCAACATTCAATCGTTGTGGAAGTTTAGCAAATCCGATTTCATTATTTGTTGCAACCACATTTCCACCATCTTCTTTAATGAGTGAAATGTTTAGCTTCTCTTTCATTCTCTGAAAATCATTCTTAAACATCGATTGCTTATTGCTTCTTACTGTTGAAACAATAATGATATTCCTTTCCATCCCCTGAAATTTATCTACTGAATTTATTTTTAATGGAATTCCAATACCAGTAAGTTTACTTTTCAATTTCTTTTTTTGCTCACCATAAAATGTAATAACACCAATTTGTTGTTCTTGTAATCGCTTAAAATCATCCTTTATAAAATTCCAGTGAGAAATAAATTCATTAAACCCTTCGGCTCGTTTTAGAAGCTTAATTACATTCTGAACAGTTTCAATTTCCTGTTCGTTGATTACAGATGTTCCTTCTCTTCTTTCTACACCTTCCACATTTACCCAAATCGTATGAACATCAGGACTTACAAAATCTTTTAGATGAAGTCCATGATGTCTTGAAAAAACATTGTCAGGTTTTTTTAAATTTCCTGATGCGTAATTTTCATTTGCCCCTTGCTTTAATTCGTCTGCTGGCTCTAAACCTCCATCATCCGAATAGAATTGTTTAATCACTTCATTGATGTCGGGGTGCATTCTGTATTGAATATTGCACCTTGCAAAAATTGTAGGTGATATATTTTCATTCAAAATCATCCTCTCAAACTGTGAGGTTTCTAAAAATTCTTGGTCAATTTCTTCCGCTAACTCAGTTGCTCCTGCTTCTTCCAGAGCTTCCTTAAAGTCTTTTTCATTTAACATCGGTGGTAACTGTCTGTGGTCGCCAATTACGATTGAACGCTTACCAAAACACAAAGGCAGCAACATTTCAGGCGGTGTCGCTTTGCTTGCTTCATCCATTATTACCGTATCAAATAAAACGGTGTTACTGTGATTAATTTGGAGCAATGCTTCTGTGTTGTTTTGAAATCCAAATCTTGCTACTAACCTTGGGATTTTGTTAGAGTTAGGGTATTTTTCATTCAAGAATTTTAACTCATTCAATTCATTGAAAAAAATTGTTTGAATGAAAGTATAGGTAGGTTTTTTTAAAAGCCCTGACAACTCATGTGGTTTTATTCTTAGCCGCCTGCAAATTTTATCTTCAATTGAAAAGTCATCATTTTCAAAACCATTATCTATTTGGCTTTTTATTTCTTTGAAACTTTCTTCATATTTTTTTTCCTTTAAGTAAGAAATAAACAGCTTTTGAAGGGACAACTTTGAGTATTCATTTTTGAATGAAAAACTTCCGCTTGAACTACAAGTTGAACCAATAATGTTGCTGTATTCAAAGTATTTTTCTTTGAATAATATTTTCACTTCGGGTTTAGGGTATGAAAGTTCCAAAGCCCAATCTTTCAAAGCAGCAGCATACTTAGGGTCTGTATTTTTTGCCCTGCTTGCAATTCTTTTCATCCAATCTTGCACTGCATTGTTTTCAACGCTGTTTTTTTCAGCATCTTCTTCAAAGTCTTCGTCATAGTCCTCTGTTATTATTTCATCGTCAATTTCCTCTGCTATGTATGTGCTGTCAAGCCAAGACATGATTCTGTCAACGGAATATTTTGCTCCTTCTTCATCCATCTTTCCAACTTTTCCGAACCGCAGAGGTTTTATCAGTGTAGTAAAGTCAACTAAATTTTGATTCACTCCTTTAGTATTAAGCAAACGGTCTAATGCGTTGTCAACTGCTAAATTGGTTTCCGAAGTGAGAAGTATTTTATGCTTTGGATTCTGACTTATTATTTGCCAAATGATTTCTGCAATTACCGTTGTCTTCCCCGTTCCGGGTGGTCCTTGAAGTAGAGCCAAGTCCGAACAATGGATTGATGCTAACACAGCCTTTCGTTGGCTTTCGTTAAGTTTTAGTAGTTCATTGTTTTTTACTTGGTGATAAAACTCTGAACCGACTGTTACTTTGTTTTCATCTACAATAGGGCTTGCCTTTGAAGTATCAATTAAAAATTCTCCTAAATTTTTGTTTGCGGCTTTGCCGTTGGGTTCATCAGTAGGGTTTGTGATTTTTTTAACCGCATCCACCAGCCAATTTATTTTCGCTTCATCCCCTGGAAGGCTTGCTTGAATTACAGATAGCTTTTCACTTTTTTTGCTTTTCAAAAAAGTAAGAACTTCTTCTGCCTTAGCTTTATCAAAAGGAAAATTGTTCGGCAAATACAAAACTATCTTTTTCAGATTGGAAGATCTGGTGTTGAGTTTACCAAGGTAAACAGGCCTCTCTAACCTTTTCCTTGTTATGGTGACTTCTTCATCAGATTCTTCCTTCTTTTTGTTTAAATCCCCTACAAACTCAGCACCTCTTAGTTTTTTTAACTTGTCATAGAATAATTGCTTCTGTGTTTTTTTAGCAATGAAGTTTGTCTTTACCTTAAACTTGAATTGCGGATGAGAAGGTGATATGGCCATTTGAAATTTCCGCAACTGTCGTAAAAACTTTGTGTATTCTTCTCTCTCCTCACTTGTTTCAAAGTCAAACGAAATGGAATTTCTTGTCGGGTTATATTCAATAACATCTTTGTAAGGAATCAAATCCCTTTTGAGTGATAACTCAAAAGACTCATCAAATTTATTTTCGTTAAAGTTGTTATCAAGTTTGTATGAATAAAATTCTCCATTGCTAATTTGTTCAACCTGATTACTAACTTTTCCTTTTGACCGTAATTCATATTTGTCCATCAGTTCCCTTGGCAATCGTATTGGGCTTGTTCGGTAAGAAGCGATTATTAGTAAATTACTTTCCTTGTCAAGTTTTGCAAACAAATAACTTAGACCAATTGATTTAAGATAACGGTTAATTTCAAAATCAATTCTGTTTTCAATTTTAATAAATGCTGTGATGTCATTTTCCCTTTCAAATGTTTCCGCAAACTGAGATTTAATTAATGGGTCTAAAACTTTCTCAATTTCTTCTTGTGTAAGAAAAATAGTTCCGTCTGGTTCAAACAAATATTTTTTGGGAATACCAGAAATATCTAACGCTGGTTTAATGCCATATTCTTTCAATGCTGCTTCTAATGGTTGATACTCTGATGTAATTGTTTCCTTAATGTTGAAAGAAACTTCATAAGAGGTCATTGGCTTTCCATTAGCATCCTTGTAAGGAAGTGATACAAGTTTCCATTCTGGTTTTCCAACAATCTCAATTGGCTCTTGCAATTTTTGAATAATTGCTTTCTGTGCTTCAATCCATTTGAACCAAATTTCTTGCTGACTTTGAATGTTTATGTTGGAAACAACTGTCTGCCTGCAAACACTTTTATAAAGTTCTTCAAACTCATCTGAACCGATGTTGGCTCTGCCTCCCTCATTGAAATCAATGATTTTTACAAAACAATTTTCGGATTTGCTCTTGTCTGGCTGTGGTATTATTAAAGCGGTTCTGTAAATTGTTTTTTTCTTCTTGTCAACCACTGCCTGATATGTGTTCGCAACAGCATACCATTTTACAATTGCTTCAAGCTGTCCGTTGAGTGTAGGTATAAGGATTTTATGTTCCGATTCACTTATCTTTTGAAAATGACATGGAAGTTCTTTTCCTGTTACATCTGCTTTAATCTGGTCAATGGAGAAATCATTCAGTTTATTAAACTCAATAGCATCATCAGGCGTTAGCCTGATGATGATTTCTATTGGGTCTAATCCATAATTGATTTCTTGTGGCATTACAATTCAAATGTAGAAGTTTCAGTAAAGCGTAGGATGAAGTGGCTCTTTTTGTTTTGCCTTCGGGTTGGCTTGAGTGTAAGCGGCAAAACAAAATGTGCCACTTGTGCGGGTGGCAAAAAATTAAAAAACAAAAAATGTGCGATGGCAAAAAATAAAACTTCATTGCAGTGGCTGTCTTGTCGGGCAGTCAGGTCGCTTGGTTTATGTAAAAATGCTCGTTTCATGTCTGTTAGTTAAATAGTTGCACTGTCGCCATAGGGTTTCCGCTAACGGTTTGGCGCTTGGCGCAGTGGCGGATTTCGGAGCACTAAACTGTCAATACACCACAAAAGTTGATACGAGGTAGAATGTTCAATTAACCACATTACCCGCCATTGAGCCAAACGCCTGTTGGCAGCTGGTGTTCTT
>JAKQEZ010000350.1 GCA_029558435.1 Bacteroidota bacterium | reverse complement strand
TCCTGATTTCAAAACTTGTTCAACAGTTTCTGAATTAGAGTTTTGGCTATAAGCGATTAAGTAAGCGAGAGTTTTTAATATTTCGTTGTCGTTTGGGATTTTCGAAACGATTTTGTTTTGACGTTTGTTTTTTTCGTCACTAAATAAGGGTTCGGTTTTATATTGGTCAACCGTTTCAATTATTTTGTCAATTTCAGTAAAAGTTTTTTCCGTTTCCGTCATTTCATTGGTTTAGTGCAGTGTCGTTGTAGCCTGACCGCTAACGGTGGGTCGCTTGACGAAGTTCCGAAAAAAATTCGAGAGTTCCAAAATTTATTTTGGAAATCGGGAGGATTTTTTGAGGGGCCAAATTTAGTCAAACGACTTGATGGACGCAGTCCGAGAGTCGTTATAAATTTGGTCAAGCGACCCACCGATTGGACGCAAGACGGAAAAGGGGCGAGAGCGCGCAAGCGCGAAGCCACTTTTCAAAAACGGATTGCGTCCAATCGGTTTCGGGCTTTGCGTGCGGGCGGGTTTCGGAGCACAAAACTGTCTGTCAGCACTGAACTTGAATAGAAGCACAAAGCTCCAAACTTGCACGTTACCCCGCCTGACGCAAAACCCATGTTAGCGGTTCGGGCATTTTACTTGTCATTCATTTTTTCAATCGCTTCCCGTCTGCTTTTTACTTCCAATATTTTGTAAATGTTGTTGATGTGTGTTTTTACGGTGGATAAAGATATAAAAAGTTTTTCGGCAATCTCTTTGTTGCTCAATCCACTGTTTATCAATTCTAACACTTCAATTTCTCGTGCAGAAAGTAAATCTTGAAACTCTGTCTGTTGTTTAAGTTCAGAGTTTTGTTTGTATTCGGAATGTATTTGTTGTCTTTGCCTTTCAATTTCAAGTTTTAGCCAGTATCCAACGGCAAAGAATGCAAAAAGCAACAACAAAACAGGAATGATAGGATACTTTTGCCAAAACCATAAAAAATTTGTCCCGTCAAATGAAAATCCTATTGAGCATAATGTCAAAAAAATGCTCAATCCTATTAGTATTTCTTGTTTTCGTTTTGCTGTCATGCTTTGTTAATGACTGGGCTTAAAGTTAGTCTCAAAAAACAATTTACTGAACATTACACTTGCTACTGCCCATGATAGGATTGAACTTGCGTATTTGTTCAAAATCAAAAAAGTAAGTTCATTGTCGTTGAAAGTAAATGTGAGCGGAATAAGTGCATATAGCACGGACAAACCAATGAGTTGATTTTTACTAAGTTTGAGTTTTGTAAAGAGCAACATAAGCAGAATAATTGCTTGTCCGCACCAAACTACATACTTGAAAGATGTGTCAAGTAAAAGTTGTGTTCCGTATTGAGAAAACGTAAATGTTAGTGGCATAAGTCCGACAAAAAATGTCAAGCCGAACAGAAGTCCCGAAGTTAAATTTTGTTTGTTCATATCATTTTGATTTTAAGTGAAACGATGTGCAAAAATACTTTCGGAATGTTTCATTGACCAAAATTATTGAGATGGAAAAAGGGTTGAATGACGGGTGGAAAGTTCAGTCCACCCTATTTTATTGGTGTCATTCCTTGCCTAACCGCTAACGGTTGGCTTTACGAATGTGCGCTGCTGCGTTGGCTTTTGCGGGTGGGTTTGCAGCGCATTTTAGTAAAGCCTTTGATGGGCGGTTATTTATTTTCAACGATTTCAGCCACTTCTTCCACAGTCATTTTTGCCAATTTGGCTATTTTTTCAATTGGCATACCATCTTCAAATAGTTCGATTACAAGTTCTATTTTTCCATCTTGCTTTGCTTTGTCCAATCTTGCTCTTTCATCTTCTTCCCGCATAAAAGCGTACTCGTAAGCGTCTAATTCCTCTTGCGTCCAAGTTTGGACATTCGCTTCTTCGTATGCAGACTTCAAACCCTCATCATTTATGTTTTCAGGAACGACTTCGAGATTTTCGGCGTTTTTGATAAAATAAACCCACTTTTCAGTCAAGGTTTTGAGTTCATGAAGTTCCTTGTTGAATTTAGGCAACTCAATGAAGTTAAACTCCATATCTTTTATGGTCTGTTCACCTGTCTCAACGTCCCGAATTTGACTTCGGCTGATATAATTCTTGTTTTCTGTATGCTCAAAGTCAAGGATGCCAATAAAAATTACTGGTCGTAACTTACGATAGAAATCTGCCCGTTTGATTTGGTCGGAGTAACTTTTTGAAGAGTAAAAAAGTACCCGTTTGGCAAAACCATCAATGTCGCCAACCTGCATCTCGATGATGTAGGTACGCCCTAATTGGTCGGTAGCCTTCACGTCAATGATGGTTACTTTCCCTCCTTTGAGTTTTGGAAGTTGGTACGGGTTGAGAATCGTTACCTCCGTGATGCGTTGGTCGCCATGAAAGTCAAGCACAGCGTTTAGGAAAGAAATGAGGGATTCCTTGCGGTTTTCGTTGCCGAAAACCTTGCGAAAGGCTATATCATTTTTTACATCTACAAATTTCATTGTCAAAAATTTGATGCAAAGGTACAAAAAAACTCCCAATTTTGCTTGAAAACTGGGAGTTTTTCGTAAAATTGACCAATTTTTCTTTTAACTTACGGACATGTGATGCTTGTAAAAACAGGTTGCCCTGTGTTGCTTACTGTCATCCGCCAGCATTGACCGTTGGGCGACTTCATGATGACACCTTTATTTACATCTTCGATGTAAACATCACCACCGGTTACTTGGAGTTTTGCCTTCGGTTCATCGGCATTTATACCAACATTATTCCCATTAATAGAAAAGGCAGAATTACCACCGTTTTTTTCCTTGATAAAAAAGGCCTCGTTTTCCGCAATTCCAATATCATAGAAAATGCCTTGTAAGGAAGGAACAGTCTTAATTTGATTAACTCTTATTATTCTCCCATAAGTACTATTGGAAGTATTTGTGTTCCATTCCATATTGTCCACCCTTCCATTCACAACTAATGGTAATT
>JAKQEZ010000336.1 GCA_029558435.1 Bacteroidota bacterium | reverse complement strand
GTTCTTGTCTTTTTTGGTTTGGTCAATTACATAATCTTTGAAAAGTTGTTTGTCATAATCAACTGTTTCAAAACGATAGGTTGAATTTCGTTTAATAATATCTTCAAAAATTTCCTGTTCGGTTTCTGTGAGTTTTCTAATTGAACTTAGTCGTTTGAACAGAGCAGAAAGAAAAATTACAATTGTTGTAAGTCTTTGCTGTCCGTCTATTACGCCAAATTTTTTGTCGGGCTTTTCTTCAAATAGAAAGTGTCCGAAATAGTAAAAAGATTTTGTTGAACTCTTGTTGTAGTCCTCCAAGTCTGATAAAAAAACATTAACCTGTTTAGGCGTTTTGCTTTTTTCAAATTCTGTGTCCCAAGAATATGCTCTTTGATAAGTAGGAACAAAAATTCTGTTCCCCGCTAACATTTGTTTTATTGTTGTTGATGCTTCCATTCTAAATTATTCGTGTCGTTAAAAAAATCGGTGGTGGCTTCGCCACCACCGATAAATGATTTTCACATAGCAGGGTGGTGTTTCTTGTGAGGACTTTTTGAACAAGAACCTGAACATAAACTTGAAAGACTTGAATACTTGCTACCACAATACTTACAAACGTATTGTGATTTTTCACTTCCTTCGTAAAGTCCGTGTTTGTTGCCTTCTGGATTCTTTGAACAAGAACCCGATGTCAAACTTGAAACGCTGGAATACTTGCTTCCGCACCACTTGCAATAAAAATTTGCCATTTTGTTTTGGTTTAAAAATTAGTGCCTACTCTGGTCGGTTTTCGGCATCCCCGTTGTTCGCTAATAATAGAATGTCAGTCCGTCAAAACGTGTCGTTGTCTTGCATGGTCGTCTTTCTAACATAGCAGGTAACTCATAAATATACGCAATAATACAATATTTATTTCTATTATCAACATGCCAAGCAAACAGGAATATTAACTTGATAAACAGGCAATCAGATTAAAACCATTATTGCGCATTTTGTGTATCATATTTTCAAAAATATTT
>JAKQEZ010000335.1 GCA_029558435.1 Bacteroidota bacterium | reverse complement strand
AAGCAAATGTGCTGCAAAGCGTTGGCTTTGTGCGGTTGGCTGCAGCTCTTTTGATTTTGCCGAAGCATTGGCTTGTCTGGTCAATTGTTCCTCTCTTAATTTATGCACTTTCGCTGGTTTAGGGTGACAGCTAACGTTTTGGCGCTTGGCGCAGTGGCGGATTTCGGAGCACAAAACTGTCAATACACCACAAAAGTTGATGCGAGGTAGAATGTTCAATTAACCACTTCACCCGCCATTGAGCCAAACGCCTGTTAGCTGCTGGCATTCTATGGGATTTGTCGTTCAACCACTATTTGATATTGTCCCTGTGTTACTCGGTTTATGGATTTTAAATACCAACCTTGTCCATAACCGTTTGCGTTTATTTCTCTTTCAACGTCTTTAAGAAGTTCAGATATTGATGAAAAACCTTTTAAGATGTTGATGTCAAATTGTTTTTGTTCTATTGGCATATTTTTTTTGGTTAAAGATATTTATTTAAGATTTTCTGGTCCACAGTAATTCCGAATTTACTTATTAGTCCTTTTGGTCCAAGCATTGTTCGTCTTGCATATGGTTTTTTGCTTTTTATGTGTCCGCTGTCAGTAGCTTTTTGAAACTGTTCCTTTGTCAGAATACCAAGTTTTTCAATTTTTATATTCTCGTTTATTATAATCAAAATTAATTCGTCCCAAGGCTCAGTTATTACTGTCGTGCTACCAACTTTATTTTCGGCTGTAATTGTTTTAACGGAAACTCTTGTTTTTCCGTTGTCGCAAATGAAGTCGAAGCCTTTTTCTGTTTTACTTGCAGGTCGTTTTGGTTGTCTATTACTGTCGTGTAAAAACTGATATGCTATAAACTCACCAATGCGTCCCACTAAATTGTCGTTACCGAATAACCAGTCAGTTTTTTCAGCAATGGTCAGGAAGTCCCGTCTTGCTTTAAGATAGTTTTTTGCTGTCGTTTTAAATTTGGTAGTGTCGTTCATTATGCTTGCAGCTAACTCATAAATATACGCAATAATACAATATTTATTTCTATTATCAACATGCCAAGCAAACAGGAATATTAACTTGATAAACAGGCAATCAGATTAAAACCATTATTGCGCATTTTGTGTATCATATTTTCAAAAATATTT
>JAKQEZ010000739.1 GCA_029558435.1 Bacteroidota bacterium | reverse complement strand
TTGAAACCGGAATACCTTCGGTTAAAAACCGATGAAAAGTTTCGTTATTCGTCAACAATTCCGGTGAGTGAATACGCCGAATTTCTTTTACGGCATCTTCAAGTATATCGGCGGGCATGTTTCTATTGATACGTTTTAGGGCTTTACGCAACCGATCGATCAGTAAAACCTGTTCGTAGCTTTCCCGTTTGTCGGACATTGAACCGGTCGAAGTGTCGCCGTCAGGGGCAATATCGGGACCATAAACCGATTCGTAACCAAGTTTTTCCAGTAACTCGATGGCAAATTCTTCTATGTTGTTTTCTGTGATTCGGGTCATTCTTCAATATTTTTATTCATTTTGTTAAATTTATCATTTCCCCATTTCAATGGATTGTTGGCGATATAATTCGCAATGGTTTGAAACGATTGTTCGTCGCGGATTATATGGTCGTGAAACCTTGATTGCCATGCAAAATCGAACCCCAAACGATGTGCATGTTTTGTAACCGCCGATTTATACGAACCAATAATAGATGATAATGTATTTTTACCCTGGTGTTGAAATCGTTTTTGTCCAATGGTTTGTTGTGGTGGGGATTGTTGTTGTTGTGGTGGTGGTAGAGACAACGCATGCGGTAGAGACAACGCATGTTGTAGAGACAACGCATGCGTTGTCTCTACAACGGAATGCGTTATTCCATCGTCATGCGTTATTCCAACGTCATTGTCATTGTTTATAATCAATATTCCGTGTATATGATTGGGCATCACCACAAATTGTCCCAATTCAACGTTTTGTGTATGGTTTTTTATTTCGTGCCATAACACATCGGCAATAATACCAATGCCCGACAAATTCATTTTTCCGTCAACCACATCGCCAAAATAACATTTTCTGTCCTGTGTGCATATCGTTACAAAATACGCCGCAGTACATCCGTAATCCCAGAAAGGAGCACGGGCAGATGATATACGGTATTTATTTTGAAATTTGTCTGTCATATTGGTTTTTTTAGAGACAACGCATGCGTTGTCTTAACATTCGTGGCATGCCTTGTCTTTATAATATCCTTATCTCTCCACTCATTAACTTCGGCAACAAAATGTCACGAAGATTTACAAGTAATTTTATTTGTTTGTTATTTGCAATAATTTTCTCAATTAGTGGTTCTGTTTCCAATGTCATTTCTTCCAATTCCTTAGTTGACGGAATTAATACCATTGCTTTATCCAAATCGCCTCTTTTTATATGTCCCATTGTTGTTGCATGGCTTGCCGCTTTTGCGATGAACTCGTCTAAATAGTGTTTACACCATAAAAAATAAAACCATTTTGGATAATCCTTTGATGTAACCTTGAATAAATGTTGGTTTAAAATACAATCCTGTCCATCCCAAATTTTAACCATAAGTGAAGCCGACCATGCAAAAATTACATCACCATTTTTTACAATATATTCAGGCTTTACATTTGTTGTTGCCCAATCAGAATTCTCAGTGATTCCGCTACTTAATTCTTTTATTTTTAAGACAGGAAGTTTTTCTATGTTGTTTTTAGGTGGAAATTTTTGACACGCCAAACCATTTAAGAAAACTGCTATTGAACTTAACGGTTTGCTTTTCCACTCCTCCTTCGCTTCTCCTTCGACAGGCTCAGGGCGGCGCTCCATAAACCACTGCCGGAAAAGTGTTTCGGCCATTTTTTCGAGTGTGGCGTTTTGGCGATGAAGCAGGTCTATTTTATCATCGAGACAGGAAAGAATTGAGGCTATGGCTTTTTGTTCGGGTAATTCAGGTATAGTAATTTCCAAATTTTCAATATCTGATGGTCTTAATGAAGGATAAGCTGAAGTAGAAGCTTCTGCAATAACATCAAGGTATTCAACAGTATCATCATTAGAAAGTAAATAATAAAGAAATTTTGGATTTAATTTGTCTTTTTCGCAAGTAATTGTAGCAAAACCAGTAGAAACAACAAGATTGGATAAAGGATTGTCTATAAAACCATAGTGTCTTTGAATTGGTCTTACAGTTGAATAAATAATATCATCTTGAACGACTAATCGTTTTGCCCTGCTTGGAGCTTCACTCAATTTGTATTTTTGAAAACTTTCAATTTTACCCCTTGTAATTGAGCCAGTATCCAAATATTCAATTTCTTCAAATGGATAATTTGAATCAATACTTTTTTTATTTGTTTGTACTAATTCCCCAAGTTTATATTTCTTCCACTCACTCATAACATCTATCTTTAAAAGTTGCCTGGATTTATTGTTTGTTGTTGTTGTTTTTAGGCAATTTGGGGCTTGCTTTTTCAATTTGTTTTTCTTCGGCAGCTACGCGCCGTTCGAGTTTCTTGATGTCTTCGTCAGGAGGAAGATTCTCAGGCTTTATGCCTCGCTTTTCCAACATTTCCCGCACACCGGCATTATTTTCGATGTGTTCTTGAGTAATAGGCTGTTCGCCATGCAGGTTTTTGGTTTCCA
>JAKQEZ010000310.1 GCA_029558435.1 Bacteroidota bacterium | reverse complement strand
GCACAAAAAAGTCCTTGATTTCGATTTTCCTAGATGTCCTTCGTCAAAACGCAAAAAAAATTCGCGCTTCGCGCGATACTAAATTGTCTGGGTGGGGGCGGTCCTTTCTTTTTATCAGTCCACCGCCTTGCAGCTAACGTTTGAGTTTATGCAGTGCGGGGAATAGGAGGGCTTAAAAATGGAGCGTAGCGAAATGTTAAGCCCGACCTGCTCCGCACTGTCCCACGTTACTGAACGAAATTAAGAAATTACTTTTAATACCTACACTGAACCCCCGCATTGCATAAACTTTTTGTTGGCTGCCGTTTGCTAGTCCACTCTGTTTGAGTACCAATTTTCATCTTTCTCAGTCAGTCGTTGTCCTGTTTGTGCATCAATATAAACTACGTCCCCCTGGTTCGGTTTTATTTTGTTTTTAATAATCCAGTGGAATGCTTTGGTTGCATTGTCGTATGTGAGTCCGTCACTGGAAATGCCAAGCCCTGTTTTTAGCCCCGATTTAATTGCAAAGTCTATTGCAGCTAAGCTGTCCACTTTAATGTCGCAAGCATTAGTCGTTGCGCAGTCCGGTAAGTCCACCGTGTATACAAGTCTCAGTTTTTTATCAATTCTTACGTCAAAGTCATAGGAGACTGTCGGTTTGAAAGTCAATCGATAACTTAATATGAAATAGTCCACTGTCGGCTCACTAGCTTCTTTAAAGTTTCCCTTATTTTTGGGCTTCTTCTGGTTGTATTCACAGTCATTTAGTATTGAGGAGAGGTCAGTATGGAGCATACTTTTTTCACATTGGAATTCAACTCCATTCGAGTATGTTGTCCCGAGTGTTAAATCTATAATCGAGTCAGCTGTCTGCTTCACTGTCAGCGGAATTTGCCCTAATTGTATTTGACCATTGGCTTTTAACAATGTCAATGTTGTCATAAGGGTCAATATTAATTTTAGTCGATTCACTTTTTTTGCAAATGGCAGCCAACGTTTGGCTATTTGCAGTTGCGGGCATAGGAGGCTTTAAAAATGGAGCGCAGCGGAATGTTAAAGCCGACCTGCTGTAAAATTGTCCCCCGTAACCGAACTACATTTTGAAACATAAACTTTGAATTAACACCAAACCCCGCAATTGCAAATAGCCGTTGTTGCCGGTTGGCCATTTTGTCCAATATAACGAAATGGTTGTTAATACAAGTCGTCAGTTTCGGTTAACAGGCCAGTCTCTATTCTTATCAGTTATTTTGAATACAACTTTATTCTCAAATTTCTCGCACTCAATTGTTATATTTTCTTTCCATTCATTTCTATTCGAAATTTTTTTGTCCTCGTTGAATGGCATTATTCTAAATACAATTCCTTTTTCTAAATCCTCGTCTTTTATCTTTTCTAAGTCAAAGTAGAACGGTAACGATATCATTGAGAAACTTAAATATCCCTTTTTTTCTTTGGGAATTTTAAGTTTGAATTGTCCGCAAGCGTTACTTACTGTCCCAATTGTCGTCTTGTGCAATACTATATTTGTCCCTGGTAAAGGTATTCCGTTTTTCGAAATCACTTCTCCAGTTATCTCAATAGTATCTTGTCCAAATAGCTTTATACTTGTCAGTAGAAAAAGTATTATTATCGTTAGTCTCGTCATTGCTGATGGCTTGCCGGCAACGGTTTCGGGCTTTGCGTTGGTGGGCTTTTGAAACCGAAAACTGTCTGCCAACACCAAAGTTTATTAATTGCTCAAATGTTTCTATTCGCACTGTCCGCCCACTAACGCAAAACCCGTGTTATAGGGCGTTTTTTTTCTGTCGTATAAAAGTCTCGCTGTCACTGAACCCGTCTGCTTTTACAAATTTTTTAAACTGCTTTTTTGTCGCTGTGAATTTGTAAGGTGGAACTGTGTCTTGCGTTGTCTCAGTTATTTCTTTTAAGTTATCAAGGTCAAGTTTTGTCGAGATGCTGCTAATTACAAGTTGTCCTTTTGATAGCTGGATTTTCTTTACTTCCCAACTTTCTTTGTCGTAGCGAGTATTTAAAAAATAATAACCTTTGAATTTTCTCACAACATTGTCGTAGTTCATTAGAAATAAAGTGTCGATGTAGTGAATGTGAGTCACTAAACTATCACCGTCATGCTTTATTAAAGTCCTTTCATTTGTTTTTAGGTCAATAACGGTGTCACCTACAAGTCTTGAAGTGCTGTCAAGCTGGTTTGGGTGAACTTTGTAATCATAGTCGTAAATTCTTTGAATTAACTTGTCACTGATTAAAAGCGTTGAATTGTCGGCAAGACTTAAATATTGTGCTTGTAAACGATTGGGAAATTTAGATAAGTTGTCTGTGTCGGTTGGTTGTGGCTCGTCAAAAGTCACAGGTGGTTCACAGGCAGACAAACTTGTCAAAATGATAAATGTCGATATTAATTTTAATCGTTTCATTGTTTGTTGTGTCGTCTTTTAAAATGCCCTATAACGTTTGTGTTTATGCAGTTGCGGGATTAGGAGGGTTTAAAAATGCAGCGCAGCGGAATGTTAAACCCGACCTGCTGCGAAATTGTCCCCCGTGACCGAACTGCATTTGAAACATACACTACAAATTTACACTACACCCCGCAATTGTATAAACTTTTTGTTGTAGGCTGGGCGCGTCTCGTTACTCAAATCATGTTCTTTACTGTCGAAAGTATCACAGACAATGTCCATAGAACACTTGTCACGGTACTAAATTTTATAAATCGTGTCAGGGTAAAATTCTTTGTAAAAATCCACGAAACTCCTAAAACTAGTCCCCCAATTATTGCACAAAGAATAATAGCTGTCACAGTTGTCAGTGGAATATAAACTAATATTGGAAAGTCTATTGGATTTGGTCCGAAGGCCATAACTACTGCACCAACCAAACAAGTCAGTGTCATTCCAATTAGGTAGTCCTTGTGTTCTTTAATCTTTTCCATTTTTATTTCTTCAATGTCCCGGTCGTCAATTTAATTTTTCCTGTCTACGAAGTCCAAACTCAAATTCTCTACGTGTTGTCCACGTGAACCAATTTAGCGCCTTGCCTACAACGTTGGTGCATAAGCAGTGGCGGGAATTCGAAGCGCGTCACTGTCCCACGACACAAAACGTCATTTGAAAAACTAAACTACAAATTCATACTGAACCCCGCCATTGATTATGCATTTTGTTGTGCGTAGTTTTTTCATTGTCCTACGCTCCGTTTAGCATTGTATGAAACTAAGTAGTCCTTATGATTAAAATATTGTCGTACAAAGTCGTCAGTTTTTTTGTTTTTAAACTTAGCGAAATAATAAAATATTGATGTCAAGTCCCACCAGTTTGTCAGAGCCTGTCCAGCGGTTAATGCAATGTCAATTAATTTCTCGTCTGGTTCGATTTGATATATCGAGCTTGCTATAATTATTCTACTCCCTTCTCTCTTCTCCTCATTTAGTAAAGTGTAGAGTCTGTCCAACGACTTTTTAGATTTCATGTAACCTAATGTTTCAACAATTAACAAATCGTTTGGTCTCACTTGTAACTTGTCGAGTAACAAATTCTCTACCTGGTCTTTCTCGTCACCAATCAGCCCGTCAATTATTTGTTCATTGCTAAATCCGTCCCGGTGTTCGCGGTCGTCCGGGTAGGGAATAATGTCGTCAATCAGTTTTGTAAGATCTCTCATCTGTCCGAAAAAATTACGCACAACGTTTGTGTTTCTGCAGTGGCGGGCATAGGAGGCCTTAACAATGGAGCGAAGCGAAATGTTAAGGCCGACCAGTTGCGACCTGTCCCACGTGGCAAATGTATATAATGAAACCGAAACTTAATGAGGACACCGAACCCCGCCATTGCAGAAACATTTTGTTGGCGGCCGTTTTCAGTCCTTACTGTTGTACTTTATTCTTCTTCTCCAAGCTTCTCCAAATTTGATGTCCAAATATTGTGCTATCTCCCTATTGTAGATTTTATACGCAAAATAGTCCTCAACTTCTCCTCTGCTTTCTAGTCGGGAGCAACTTATCAGCAATACCTTAAGTCCATATTTATTGGCTTTCTTATTTGTCTTTTGCAAAGGGTCTTTGTCGCCCGATATTGACCATGGAGTAAATGTGTATAATTTGATTTCACCTTTTTGAATGTCAGTTTTCGCCATTAGTCTCATTGAGTCCTGCTTAACCTGTCCGATTGGTCGAAATAATTTGTCAAGACAAATTTTTAAATCGTTGACGTCACTGTCAAGATTAATTACCGTGTCAGGGGTTTGATATAAGAAATTACTCGTCCCCGATATGCGAATTGTCCATTTGCCCTTTACCTTATTTCTAAACTCAAAATTCCCCAATTGGTCAGCTTTTGTTTCTTCCGTCTCATGGTTGTAATAATCTATTATGTAAACAGTATGCTCTGGGTCTTTCTCATTTTTGTCATACATGTCGTTATAGCATTCAACCACCTGTCCCTTCACCGTGAATGTTTGTGCGTAGCCATAAAAGCATCCACACAAGAGTCCAATGTTTAATAATTTTCTCATCACTTAATAAAATGGCCGCCAACCTTTAGATTTGTTTCATGCTAAAAATAGCAATAGTTATAGTAACTTTTGTGGGTAAGTGGATTACCGTTTCGGTTATCCATCTTATCCACAAAAAAGCAGCCGGAGCACTATGCCGCCAACCAGGTTGAAGGCTTA
>JAKQEZ010000286.1 GCA_029558435.1 Bacteroidota bacterium | reverse complement strand
TGAGGTTTGCGATAAGACAAGCAATGTCGATATTCGCAAACAGTCAGGTAAATTCAACTATATTGATATAGGTTCAATTAATTCGTCATCGAAAAGAATATCTGAAATTCAAGAATTAGATTGGACAATTGCTTCTTCAAGAGCAAGGCAAATTGTAAAGAAAGGTGATACACTTTTTTCTACAGTCAGAGTTAACTTAGAGAGAATTGCACTAATAGATAAAGAAATACCTAATGCAATTGCTTCAACTGGATTTACAGTAATTAGAGCTAATGAAAAAGCAGATCCTGAATATTTATTTTATTCAACAAGTTCACCCCTTTTTATAGCTAAACTTTGTAAACTTCAAAAAGGAACGGCTTATCCTGCCGTTTCTGATAGAATTGTTTTTAATGAAGAAATCTATCTTCCTTCATTAAATGAACAAAAACAAATTGCTTCCCTTTTTCTATCCATTGAAATGGCTATTGAGCAAGTTGATAGCCAGGAAAAGAAGTTGAAGTCTTTACGCAAATCATTAATCAATAAACTCACAAAGCAAAATCCTGAATTTGGAAACCTACTTTCAAAATCAAATTGCCAAGAATATACAATTGGAGATTTAGCTGTGGAAGTGCCTGACAGAACTGACAATCCCCAAAAATCGGGAATTAAAAAGTTTATTGGATTAGAAGATTTTGAAAGCGGAGAACTGACAATTCAAAAGTTTTCTTCCACAGAAAAATTGGTTTCAGCAATGAAGTTATGTAAGAATGGCGATGTTTTGTTTGCAAGAAGGAATGCTTATTTAAAAAGAGCATCACTTACTGAATTTGATGCAGTTTGTTCAGGTGATGTTATTGTATTGAGAGCAAATGAAAAAAATATTTTGCCCAAATTCTTAATCTTAGTTATGAATACAGATGAATTTTGGGAATTTGCAATTTCAAATGCAGCAGGAACAATGTCTAAACGAGTTAAATGGAGAGACCTTGCAACCTATTCTTTAGAGCTTCCTAATTTAAAAATACAAGCAAAGATTTTAGAAGTGTTCATTCAACTTGAAAAAATTCTTTCTGAACTCAAACAACAAAAAACAACTTTGAATAATTTGAAGCAAAAACTATTAAATGAAATTTTAGGATAATGGCATTTAACGAACAAAATACCGTAGAGCATTTTATCATTCACCAACTCACAGGGGTGAACTTAAATGCTGTGCAAGGCAATGTAGTAAAAGAAGATGCCGTAGAATACGCCACAGTAAAATGGAAATATGTGCAAGCCGATTTACTGCAACGTGATATTACCGAAGTATTTGTTGAAAAGGAATTGAAAGAGGCTCTTTGCCGCCTCAATCCTGATATTGCCGCCAATCCTGACAAAGCCGAAGAAGTTATTCATAAACTTCGAGCCATTCTCATTACAGTAAACAATGTTGGTTTGGTAAGAGCCAACGAAGAATTTTCAAAATGGCTTCGCAACGAAGTAACGCTTCCAATCGGTAAAAACAACGAGCATGTTGCCATTCGCCTGATTGATTTTGAAGTACTAAAGAACAACAGTTTTGTGCTTTGCAATCAGTTTAAGCTTCGAGCCAGAGAAACCAAAATTCCTGACATTGTAATGTTCGTCAACGGAATTCCTGTAGTGGTGGGAGAAGCCAAAACACCTGTGCGACCTGCTGTTACTTGGTTTGATGGAGCACACGATATTAATGTGGTGTATGAAAATGCTGTGCCGCAATTGTTTGTTCCTAATGTATTTTCATTTGCCACT
>JAKQEZ010000271.1 GCA_029558435.1 Bacteroidota bacterium | reverse complement strand
TCTACATTGGGCGAACGAAAAGCTGTTGCCAAATTGGTACTAATCACCCATTTTTCATTAGGTCGATGCACTACTCCAACGCTTCCTGTCAAAGCACCATCATTTAATTTTGCCTCTGTAAAAGGAAACGGATAAAATGTAGTATCAAAATCGGCATTCAGTAAAAATTGATTGTATCGTAAACCGGATTGCAACAAAGTTTTTTCTGTGAATTTGTATTGATTATTCAAGTAAATTCCGATTGATTGCCAAGTCGCTTGCGGATAACGCGCTGGACCAATCGAGCTTTCATTGGTTACTATATTTTCATTGATTCCATTTGAATTGACATCATTCAAAACATATTCGAAACCGTAGAAAATTTTATTCTTTGCACTGGTTGCTTTAGTTACGTCAAGATTCAAGGAATACGCATTCACTTCTTCTGTTCGAATTTGACGATTCGGATTGTTGATATTTCTACTGATACGACTTTCTTCAAAAAATTGATGTGCCAAACGTACTGAAAGTTCATCAATCAATGCCGATTTCAATTGGTGTAAAACAGAAAAATTGTTCATCATCCATTTTTGTGGTCCGTAGTCAAATTGTCCGTAACGAGGCAAACCTTCATTGGTATAACGAACATGTCGGTCATAACGTGAATACGGAGACGTTTCCGACCAATGAAAACCATATTCAAAATTCCATTTTTCATTAGGAGCAAATCGGATTTTTTGCATCAAATTAATTTGAGAATAAGCGGTTGGTTTTTGTACCAAAGGATTTTCATTGGCAACTATAACATCTTCACCATTTTGACGAATCACATAAAACGGGCGTAAATATTCATCTGGACCATGACTTCCCATGCGTAAATCGCCAAAATCATTGGAAGAAAAACTCGTAACCGATGCCCATTTTTTCCAACCCAAATTCACATCGAAATGTCCCGTTTGCTCATTATTGGCAGTTGAATATCGCGCAATTGCATTACCAGAAATAAAGGTTTTATCATCTTTTGAAAATTTCGGTGTCAAGGTTTGAAAACTCATTACGCCACCAATGGCATCACTGCCGTAAATCACAGAACTTGGTCCAAATAAAACTTCTGCCTTTTCCGTAGCAAATGGATCTAGCGAAATCACATTTTGAATGTTTCCACCTCTGAAAATAGCCGTATTCATTCGCACACCATCAATAGCATACAACAAGCGGTTCGTAGCAAATCCACGAATCATGGGGCTTCCACCTCCTTGCTGACTTTTCTGTATGAAAACTTTTCCGGAGATTGTAAGTAAATCTGCAGCCGTTTGCGGATTTTGTAAGGCAATATCTTTGGTTTGTATAGATGTAATTTTAACTGGAATTTCTGCAGATTGTTGCTTCCATCGGTTGGCAGAAACCACAACTTCATTAACTGATAACAACGCAGGTTTTAGAAAAACCACAAAAGAAGCGGCTTTTAATTCCGCATACGAAGTTACAATTCTTTCGTATCCAAAAGACTGAATTACAATATGTTTAAGTCCTACAAAAGCTTTTATATCAGCTTGTCCATTGGCATTGGTCGTACTGTAAATTTTCCCACTTTTGGATACAATAGCGACTGCTTCTAAGGGCTCTTTGGATTCTTTATCTTTGATTGTTAAAGTTTGTGAGAAACTGAAGTTTACTACGAACAAAACAATCCAAAAGTAAAATTTTACCATATTGTTTTTTGTTTCTCAAAACATATCAAAAACCATACCTAAAGCACCTATTTCACTACATTCCTGTTCGAATTGCTTCTACTGGGTCTAATTTTGAAGCGGTTATTGCAGGAATAATTCCAGAAATCAGTCCGATAACCACCGCTAAACTTGTTCCAATAAACATATTGTAAGCACTTAAAACAAACTCAAAATCAACCACATGAGTTAAAACTAATGCAATAATCCAAACCAAAAACATTCCAATTAAACCTCCAATTAGAGATAAAATCACAGCTTCAAATAAAAATTGAAATAATATAAATCGATTTTTTGCTCCTAATGCTTTCTGAATCCCGATTAAATTGGTTCGTTCCTTTACAGAAACAAACATGATGTTAGCAATTCCAAAACCACCAACTAGAAGTGAAAACCCACTGATTAACCAACCAACTAAGTTCATTTGACCTACAATATTGTCAATAAAATCAGTAAAACCCGAAAGAACATTAATGAAGAAATTATTGATATCACCAGGTTTTATCCCTCGAAATGTTCTTAGTTTTTGGGTTAATTCGGCTTTAAATTCTTCGATATCAATTCCTTTTTCAGGTTTTATCAAAATAGCCGGTGTTAGCATTTTATTGGTATCGCCATACATTCTACGCAAAAAATTAACTGGAAAAAA
>JAKQEZ010000246.1 GCA_029558435.1 Bacteroidota bacterium | reverse complement strand
TGTGAAATAAAAATACAAAATATGACGCAACAAGAATTTTTCAACGATATTCTACAAGGTGTTCCAGCACAAATTCCTGCAAAAAAAGCTTACGAACCGAACATAAATCATGCTCCTAAACGTAAAGCTATTTTAAATGACGATGAGAAAAAATTAGCTGTTCGCAATGCTTTGCGTTATTTTCCAAAAGAACAACACGCTGAGTTGGCAAAAGATTTTGCCGATGAATTGAATCAATATGGACGCATTTACATGTATCGTTATCGCCCTGATTACAAACTATTTGCCCGTTCTATTGACGAATATCCTGGCAAGAGTTTACAAGCAAAAGCCATTATGTTAATGATTCAAAACAATTTGGATTATGCTGTGGCTCAGCACCCTCATGAATTGATTACCTATGGTGGAAATGGAGCTGTTTTTCAAAACTGGATTCAGTACCGTTTGACTATGAAATATTTGGCAGAAATGACCGATGAACAAACATTGGTAATGTATTCTGGCCATCCGATGGGTTTATTTCCATCCCACAAAGATGCTCCACGTGTGGTAGTAACCAATGGAATGATGATTCCCAACTATTCACAACCCGATGATTGGGAGCGTTTCAATGCGTTGGGAGTAACACAATACGGACAAATGACTGCTGGTTCATATATGTACATTGGTCCGCAAGGAATTGTGCACGGAACAACCATCACCGTTTTGAATGGTTTTAGAAAAATTGGAAAAACAATTAAAGGAGGCTTGTTTGTTACGGCAGGACTTGGAGGAATGTCGGGTGCACAACCCAAAGCTGGAAATATTGCAGGTTGTATTTCTGTTACAGCAGAGGTTAACCGTAATGCAGCAGAAAAACGCCATAGTCAAGGATGGGTAGATGAATTGTTTGACGATGTGCACTTGTTGGCAGAACGTGTTCGAAAAGCACAATCAAACAAAGAAGTGGTTTCATTGGCGTATGTTGGCAATGTGGTGGATGTGTGGGAGTATTTCTTAGCACAAAACATTCAAATTGATTTAGGGTCAGACCAAACATCGTTGCACAATCCGTGGGCGGGTGGTTACTATCCTGTTGGTTTAACGTATGAAGAAGCCAACGAAATGATGGCTACGAATCCCGAATTGTTTAAAGAAAAAGTGCAAGCATCGTTGCGCCGTCAGGTGGAAGCCATCAACGGGCACACTGCAAAAGGTACTTATTTCTTCGATTACGGAAACGCCTTTTTGTTAGAAGCATCACGTGCTGGAGCGGATATCATGGCGCCAAATGGTATCGATTTTAAATACCCATCGTATGTGCAAGACATCATGGGTCCTATGTGTTTTGACTACGGTTTTGGTCCGTTTAGATGGGTGTGTGCATCTGGAAAACCAGAAGATTTGCACATCACCGATGAATTAGCAAAAGAAGTATTGTTGCGCTTGATACAAGATTCACCAGCAGAGATTCAGCAGCAAATGAAAGATAACATCCAATGGATAGAAGGTGCGCAAGCCAATAAATTGGTAGTTGGTTCGCAAGCACGCATTTTATATGCCGATGCTTTGGGTCGTATGGAAATTGCAAAAGCTTTCAACGATGCGATTGCCGCTGGAAAAATTGGTCCGGTTGTCTTAGGTAGAGACCACCACGATGTTTCTGGAACAGATTCTCCATTTAGAGAAACCTCCAATATTTATGATGGTTCTCGCTTTACTGCTGACATGGCAATTCACAACGTTATTGGTGACTCATTTAGAGGTGCTACATGGGTTTCCATCCACAACGGTGGTGGCGTTGGTTGGGGCGAAGTAATCAACGGTGGATTTGGAATGTTGTTAGATGGTTCTAGCGATTCTGAACGTCGTTTGAAATCAATGTTGCATTGGGATGTAAACAACGGAATTTCTAGAAGAAGTTGGGCGCGCAATGAAGGTGCTGTTTTTGCAATCAAACGTGCAATGGAAATGGAGCCGAATTTAAAAGTTACTTTACCAGAAATGGTGGACGATACGATCATTAATGGGTTGTTTTAACAACTTTTGTTGAGAAGAATAGTTGCGGTGGTATTGTTAACGATGCCACCGTTTTTTGTTAGAATCTGTAGATTTCTTCTAATTCATAGTTGTTCAATTGTTCTTTGGTTTGTTCCCAATTTTGCGTAAAACCGAGTACAAAACCACCACCACCTGCTCCGCACAATTTTAGAAAATAATCGCCATTGTCAAGGCCTTTTTGAACATCTTTGTGCAAACTTTCAGGAAAAAAGTCCTTCATGTAGTTAATTTGGAACGCACTTAATTCGTTAACAACTTCATAAAAGCGTTTGTTATCGTTGTCCAAAAAACTTTGAATTGCACCGTTGTTGTTTTCTATAACGTATTTATCAAACTTGTTTTTAAATTCTTCTTTTCCCAACAATTCGTTGAACAAAGCCATCATTTTGGTCGTTGTACGTTCTTGTTTGGTATCCAATAAGAAAATAACATTTTGTTTATCTGGGGCTGTTAAAGGCAATGTTGTGGTAACAATTTCGTTGGCATTCTTGCATAAAATTGGTTCGTTGAGAATACTGCTAAGTGGATCTATTCCAGAGCTTGTTCCATGGAAAAACGACTCCAAATTACCCAAATTCTTTTTCAAGTCTTTTAGTTTGAGGTAGGTTTGCAATTTCACCTCATCTTTGATGTTTTTAGCTTTTACCAAGTAACGCAATACCATTGCAGCAACCAAGGCGCCCGAGCTTCCCAAACCATATCCTTGTGGAATATTGCTTCGAAAGAAAAGTCCTTGCTCCAATTCGGCTTCAAATTTTTTCACTTCCAACACAAATTTTTCATCCATGCGGCTAGAAACAAAAGCACAAAATTTACGAAGGTATTCATTGGATTGTAGAGCAACAGCTTGTTCCTCATTGCTTCCACCTTGGTAAAACTCAAAGTGGCCATGAAATTTTTCACACGGAATGACAAGCGCCATACCATTGTGCAAAACGGCATATTCACCGAACAGCAAAATTTTGGAATTGAATTGTTCTACTTGTTGTTGCATTTATCCTATAATTTCTCCACCAAAACCAGCTTCATCAAAAATAACTGACTTTGTATGATGTTGCACAGAAGCTATAAATTCTTTTGCTTGCTCTTCAATTGAAGGCGGGTAAAGCAAATGAACATTAGGCCCTGCATCGAGTGTAAAACAAATTGGCAAGCCGGTTGCGTTTCTAAAATCAAACAATTGTTCAATTATTTGAATCGTTCCTGGCTTCATCAACAAGTAATAATCACCTGAAGTCATCATCATTGCATGCAAAGATAATGCTTCTCGTTCGGTGATGGAAATAAATTGATTAAAATCTCCACCTTTCAAAGTTGATAACATTTCGGCAGCATGTTTTTTAGCATCTATAAAACGTGCTTCGGCATAAGGATGGTTTTTCATCAAACCATGGCCCACGCTGCTTGAAACCTTTTTAGGCGTATCCTCAACAATCAAAATAGCATCCTTCAATGTTTGAAAGTTGGAATGAACGGTATTTAGTGGCACTGCATATTCATTACTTGAATTTTCCACTTCTTGCAACTCGCCCCACAAAGCAAAGGGTCCAAAATAAGAACGACAAGCGCTTCCACTTCCTTTGCGTGCCAAATTGCTTGCTACTTGTTTAAAATCGCTTGCAGTATAATTACTAGCAGTTAACAAAGCCCCAGCAATAGCTGCATAAGCCGAAGCCGATGAAGCAATACCTGTAGAGTGAGGAAAGGTATTTTTTGAATGTATTTGAACGGCAAAATTCTCAAAAAGCGAAGTAAATTCAGGTTGTTTTTCAATGTAGCTCACCATACGAGCCAGAAAAGCTTCGTTGGTTTTTCCTTCAAACAAATAATCGAGTTCAATTCCAGCTTTTGTTTTTTCCTTTTTTTCAAGCACAACTTCTGTTGTAGCGTGTTTCAACGTTAAACTAATTGAAGGATTGCAAGGCAATTGATACCCGTATTTTCCCCAGTATTTTACCAAGGCAATGTTGGAAGGAAAACGAGCTGTAATTTTTGACATACCACGAATTTTGATTGCAAAGATAGCTGATTTTAGAAATCAAATCCGTTTTGCGGATGTTGAAAATAAAAAAGCCGATTCAAAAAAGAACCGGCTTTCCAATTTTATGGGGTGAAGAGCTTATTTCTCTTTCTCCATTTTTTCTTTTAATTCAGCCAATGCGTCCAAATCACCTAAAGTTGATTTTTCATTGCTTTGGTTGATAGCATTTACAGTTGAAGAAGTGCTGTCACCTTTTTTACCTCCTTTTGTTGCTGGAGTAGCGTCATCACCTTCTTTGTAAGTACGCAAGTGAGAAAGAACGATTTTCTTAGCTTCTTTATTGAATTCAATCACTTTGAAATCTAATACTTCGTCCACTTTTGCGTTAGAACCATCTTCTTTTTTCAAGTGTTTAACCGGACAAATTCCTTCAACACCGTATGGAAGAGCCACGATTCCTGCTTTATCTTTTGTGTCGATAATTGTTCCTTGGTGTACAGAACCTTCTCCGAAGATAGTTTCAAATACATCCCATGGATTTTCTTCCAATTGTTTGTGACCCAAAGAGATTCTTCTGTTTTCGCGGTCAATTTCCAATACAACCACTTCCATTTCGTCTCCTACTTTGCAGAATTCAGATGGGTGTTTGATTTTCTTTTGCCAAGACAAGTCAGAAATGTGAATCAATCCGTCAACACCTTCTTCTAATTCTACGAATACACCAAAGTTAGTGAAGTTACGAACTTTAGCTGTATGTTTAGAACCTACTGTGTATTTGTCTTCAATTCCATTCCATGGATCTGGGAACAATTGTTTGATACCTAATGACATTTTACGCTCTTCGCGGTCTAATGTTAAAACAACAGCTTCAACAGTATCACCAACTGCCAAGAAATCTTGAGCAGAACGTAAATGTTGAGACCAGCTCATTTCAGAAACGTGGATTAATCCTTCAACTCCTGGAGCGATTTCGATGAATGCACCATAGTCAGCAATAACAACAACTTTTCCAGAAACTTTATCACCAACAGCGATGTTAGCATCTAAAGCATCCCAAGGATGTGGTTGCAATTGTTTCAATCCTAATGCAATACGTCTCTTATCATCATCGAAGTCTAAGATTACAACGTTTAATTTTTGATCCAACTCAACGATTTCTTCTGGGTGGTTAACACGTCCCCAAGAAAGATCTGTAATGTGGATAAGACCGTCAACACCACCCAAGTCGATGAATACACCGTAAGATGTAACGTTTTTAACGATACCTTCCAATACTTGACCTTTTTCAAGACCAGAAATAATTTGTTTCTTTTGTTCTTCCAACTCAGCCTCAATAAGTGCTTTGTGAGAAACAACAACGTTACGGAATTCTTGGTTGATTTTAACCACTTTGAACTCCATGTTTTTACCTACGTAAACATCGTAATCACGGATAGGTTTAACATCGATTTGAGAACCTGGTAAGAAAGCTTCGATACCAAATACGTCAACAATTAAACCACCTTTTGTACGGCATTTAACATAACCTGTAATAATTTCTCCTGAACGTAATACATCATTAACACGAATCCATGCTTTGTGCATACGAGCAGTTCTGTGAGAAACTACTAATTGTCCTGATTTGTCTTCTTGAACTTCAACGTAAATGTCTACTTTGTCACCAACTTTTAATTCAGGATTGTAACGGAATTCAGATGATGGGATAACACCTTCAGATTTGTAACCGATGTTAACAATTACTTCTCTTTTAGTAATTGCAACAACTGTACCTTCAACTACTTCTCTTTCGTTGATAGAAGTTAAAGTTTGTCCGTACTTGTCTGATAATTCTGAACGTTGGATCTTGTTGTATCCATCCAATTCTAAAGCTTCCCAATCGAAACCTGCAATTCCTTGCGTTTGTGTAAGATTTGCCATTTGGCTATTAAAATTTGTATTTCGGAAACCCTCCATTCCGAAAGTGTTTAACATATCATTTGAGGGAAATGATTTATTTTGAGGGCGCAAATATACGACATTTCTTTTTAAATACAAAAAAATCAAAGTTTTATGTGCTTAATTTGCTATTTTATGGTGGATTTACATTGTCAATTCACTTAATTTTATCACTTTTACCGCTTAAATCTGTATCAATGGACAAAAAAAGTTGGTTTACTTCCTTAGGCTTGTATTTTGTACTCTATTTTGTTATTCTAACATTAATCTTTACTACCTCAACACCCAATCAATTTGATGGTTTGTCGGCTTTACGATTTGCTGGAATACTATTTTTATTTTTTGTTTCTTATAAACGCAAAAAATTGTCGTTGTGGATTTTTACATCCATGTTACTTGGAATAGAGGTCGGGATTACTTTCCCTGCAATTGGTTTGGAAATGGAACGCTTGGGCACCATTTTCTTGCGCCTTGTTAAAACATTGGTTGCACCACTTATAATTGCCACTCTAATTGTTGGAATTGCTGGACATAGTAATTTAAAACAATTGGGACGCATTGGGTTAAAAAGTATTCTTTATTTTGAAGTGGTAACCACTTTTGCATTGGTCATAGGATTGTTGGCCATTAATCTTACTAAGGCTGGAGAAGGTGTTTCGGTGGAAGCACGACAAGCAGACTTGGCAAAATCAGAAGTATTGATGCAACAAACAACATCGGATCATCAGCGCGATCATTTAGTGGAAATTTTTCCAGAAAACATTGCAAAATCAATTGCTGGAAATGAAATTCTGCAAGTTGTTGTGTTTTCCATCATTTTTGCCATTGCAATTGGGATGATTGAAAAAGCAAAACCTAAAGAAACCATGTTGAACTTTTTTGAGGGATTGAGCGAGGTGATGTTTAAATTTACGGATATCGTGATGTATTTTGCACCATTTGCAGTTTTTGGTGCACTTGCCGCTACGGTTGCCAAATCTGGACTCGATATATTAATGAATTTATTGCAATTAGTGTTAACACTTTACGGTGCTTTAATAGCGTTTGTTGTATTGATTCTTTTACCTATTGCACTTATCAGTAAAATAAAAATCAAAGACTTTTTAGTAGCTGTCCAAGAACCAATTAGCTTGGCTTTTGCAACTGCAAGTAGTGAAGCTGCTTTGCCAAAAGCAATGGAAAATTTAGAGAAATTTGGCGTTTCCAAAAAAGTTGTTGGATTTGTATTACCAACGGGTTATAGCTTCAATTTGGATGGAACAACCCTATATTTATCCTTGGCAACCGTGTTTTTAGCACAAATGTGTGGTGTTAATATGAGCATTGGAGAACAAATTGGAATATGTTTGGTGTTAATGCTAACTTCTAAAGGAGTTGCAGGTGTTCGTGGTGCTTCTTTTGTGATATTAGCCGGAGCAGCCACAACAATTGAGGGAGTTACAATTGATAAAGTCAGTGTAATTCTTGCAGTTGATGCATTAATGGATATGGCACGCACCAGTGTTAATGTATTGGGCAACTGTTTGGCAACTGTTGTTATTGCAAAATCGGAGGGAGAATTTCATCCAAACGCTTTAAAAGAAGAGGTTTAAAACTTGAAATAACAAAAATTTACAAACCGAAATTTTTATTTATCAAATCTACTGTTTATATTCGCACCCTTGTAATTACAATATCTTATGGCAATAATTGGAAAAATTCGTGAGAAATCATGGTTATTAGTTGGTCTTGTTGGACTAGCAATGTTTGCTTTTATTCTTACTGACTACAACAAAGGAATGTTTGGTGGAAAAGAGCAAATTGGTTATGGAACAATTGATGGAGAAGTTATCGATCCAAAATTGTATGAAGAAGCAAGTAGAAACTACCAACAAGCAGACCAGCAAGAGTTTGCGCAACAAGGAAGAGAATATACTGTAAGAGATCAAGTACAGTCAGACAACAAAGCGTGGAATGCAATTGTTGACTCAATGATTTTGCAAAAAGAATTCAATGCACTTGGTTTATCTGTAAGTGAGAGAGAATTCGATGCATTCTTGTATGGTCATGATGGTTTTACTGTTTTATCGAGCATTGCAGAAAGTTTTAAAGATCCTGCAACTGGTTTATACAGCGAAAAATTGTTACGCAAACGTGTTGATGAATTGAAAAACTCTTCAAAAGCAGAAGAGCAACAAGCATGGAATCAAACAAAAGTATCGTTGACTTTACAACGTTTGCAAGGAAAATATTTTCAACTATTGAGTCAAGGTGCTTATGCTACAAACCTTGAGGCAAAGGAACAATATATTGCTCAAAAAAGAATTAAAGACATTTCATTTGTTTTAAAACGTTTTTCTGAAATTCCAGATGCTGATATTAAAATCACCGATGAAGAATTAAGAAAATACTACGAAAAAAATAAAGACGATGTTAAGTATAGAGTGAAATCAAATTCACGCGATATTAAATATTTCACAGTAGATATTGCACCTTCTAAAGCTGACTCAGCTGCATTTAACAATGAATTGACAAAATTAAAAGAAGGTTTTGCAAAACAAACATCAGCAAAAAACGACTCTATTTTTGTTGTTAAAAACAGTGAGTGGCCATATTACGTACCTAAAGCAGGTTTCCGTTCAGAAAACACACCAAAAGCAAATCCAAACTTTACATACCCAGCACAAATGGATTCTGTTTTTGCAGCAGCAGGAGTTGGAACAGTTGTTGGACCTTATTTAGACAAAGGTAAATACCGTTTGGCAAAAGTATTAGGTGTTGAAACAACTATCTACAGTGTTCGTCACATTTTATTAAGTGCACAGAAAACAGATACACTAGGAAGTAAAGCAAAAATCAAACAAGCAGACTCTTTGTTGCAAGTAATCAACAAAGATAATTTTGAATCATTTGTTACACAATACAGCCAAGACCCAGGTTCTGCAAAAGAAGGAGGGAAAATTGAAAACTTCATTTATAGCGAAATGGTTCCAGAATTCAGTGATTTTGCTAAAAACAATCCTGTTGGAAAAATTGGTCGTGTACAATCAGACTTTGGTGTTCACATCATCGAGGTTTTAGAGAAAAAAGCTGGTAGAGTTCCAAACTTGGCAATTATTGAAAAAACATTGAAACCAAGTGCTAACACTATGGACGATATCAACTTATTGGCAAATGATTTAGTTGCTGAAGTGGTAGATGTTGTGGATGCAAAAACTACTTTGAAAGCAAAATCAGATGCCTTTGATACGATTGCTATCAGAAAAGGATATACACCTTTGAGCATGACAATTGATGAAAAAAACACACAAGTGTATGGTATGAAAACTCCTTATGCAGAAGATCGTTTAATCACATTGGCATATAGTGATAAGAGTGAAGCTGGAATGGTGAATTTATCTCCAATTAAAGATGAGGATCGTTACATCATTGCAATGCTTTCTGTTGTAAGAGAAAAAGGTGTTCCTTCATTTGAAGCAGCTGAAATGGCTATGCGTAGAGAGTTGATGAACGATAAAAAAGCAAACATTTTCAAAAGCAAATTGACTGGAAAATCATTAGAAGGAATTGCTTCTAAAAATGGTTTAGAAATTCAAAAAGCCGAAATTACATTTGCCAACCCATCCATTATGGGTGGTGGTTATGACCCTGAAATTGTTGGTGCTTTGTATTCTAAAGGATTAAAAGACGGGATGACTACTTTACCTTTAAAAGGTAGAAATGCTGTTTATGTGGTTCGTGTTAACAAAACAATTGCAGAGCCAGCAACAAAAACATACGAAACAGAAAAACAACAATTGGTTGGTCAAGCACGTTCTTCAATGCAAAACGATGCAATTACAGGATTGCGTGAAAAAGTAAATGTAGTGGATAACAGAAGATTCTTAAAAATCGGAATTCGCCATTAATTTTTTCTAAGAAATCATTTTTTAAACGACCTTGGGTTTCCAAGGTCGTTTTTTATTTAACACATTTCATTGATAATCTTTAGCAATTGACATTGTATAATAAAAAATTATTTCTATTTTAGTGCATTAATACTAAATTTAAGTTATGAAAAAATTAATACTTTCTTTATTTATTGCAGGAGGGGTAGGCTTTGGTTTCAGTCAAATGACTGTAACAGGAGTATCACCTGCAAGCATCGTCGGCAACTATACATTTAGCTATGGTGAGACTACTAGCGGTTGGGGCTCTACGATGAACTTTTCTACACCAGGTGTTCATGTACAAGGTTATTTAGCACTTGTTGAAGATGGTACTACAGGTACAAATGCCCAAGGACATCCAATTTCACAAGAAGGATGTTCACCTTTAACAAACGGCTCGTCTGTTACAGGTAAAATTGCGGTTGTTTACAGAAACACATGTGAGTTTGGTGACAAAGCTAAAAACGCACAAGATGCTGGTGCAATTGCAGTCATTGTTGTTAACCGCGATAACGAAGTAATTGCTATGGGGGGTGGTACACAAGGACCGAACGTTACAATTCCAGTTGTAATGTTGACAAGTCTTGATGGTGCTCTTTTGGTGAATGAAATGGCTAATGGCCCAGTTGAAGTTTTTATTGGAAACAAAGCTGGTATTGGCGTAAATGACTTAGCATTTACTGAAGATTTAATTTTGACACCATTATACAACGGTGTGCACTCTTTATTGGCACAAAACGGGACAGATTTCAACATGGAATTGGGTATGCGTGTGTACAACTATGGTTCTGGTGCACAAACAGGTGCAAAAGCATGTGCTAAAATTACAGGTCCTGGAAACGTAGTAGTTTATGGTGATACTGTAGCGTTTGACTTAGATGGTGTAACTGGTTCAACTATTGACAGCGTAGATATTTTTCCTGGTGAGGCACTTTCTTTTAATCAATTTAGTTTAGCTTCTTACCCTGCTGGTGATTATAAATTGGAATACCAATTATTAACAGGTGATGGTAGTGATGATGATTTTCCAAATGATAACTATTATACTATTACTTTCACAGTAAATGATAGTTATATTTCAAAATCTAGATTTGACGCAGCTAATAGCAAACCTGTTGTAAACTCATATACACGCCCAGCAGATCAAGCTCAACCATATAGTGAAGTTAGATACTGTACAAATTTTATAAATGCTAATGCAAGTAGATTAGCAGCACTTGGAATGAAAGCTAGTATTTCTATTGACACATCTAAAGCACCAAGTTTAAGTGGCAAAACTATCTATGCAGAAGTTTTTAAATGGAACGATGCAATAAGTATTACTGCCCCAACTTTTGACAACTTAGAGTCTGTTGCAAGTGCAGAATACAACTTTGTAAACGAGGTGGATACAGAAGATGTTCATTTTATTTTTGATGATCCATTGTATTTAGAAGACGCTCAAAGCTATTTATTCTGTTTAATTAATTACGGAGAATATTTTTACATTGGATACGATAGAAACGTTGATTTTAACGCTACAATGCAACAATACAACGAGCCTATGAATCCATTATATATTATGCCTGGACAAAACAATCAAAACTGGTTTTTAACTGGTTTTGGTTCTGATATGACTCCATCAATTGCTATTCATGCAATTAATCAAGCAGAGGCTAAATTAAATGCGTTATCTAGTTTAAGTGGTTCTGCTTATCCAAACCCTGCAAATGATGTAATTAACTTTAACATTGCTTTGGACGGTAAAGCAACTATCGTGGTAACAGACGTTACAGGTAAACAAGTTGCTTCAAACAACGTTAGCTTTGTGAGCAACACTGCATCAATGAACATTTCTAACTTAGTGAATGGAATGTATATTGTAAATGTAAATTATGAAAACGGAGCGAATGCTAAATTCAACTTCGTTAAGAAATAATTAGGTATTTACCAATAAATGAAAAGAGCGACCAAAAGTCGCTCTTTTTGTTTTAAATATTTAACGTTTTTTAATCTGTTAACTTCCCTTTATGTTTTTGAACTTGTCTACTCAATGCTTCACAAGCTAAATCAGTTGCTTCTTCAAAAGTTTTGCATTGTTTTTTAGCTAATAATTCTTTACCTGGTAATAATATTTTAATGACCGCTTGTTTATTTTCTTTTTCTTGGTCTTTATCCAATTTTAAGAATACTTCACTTGCTGTAATGTTATCAAAAAACAGTTGTAGCTTCTTAACCTTTTCATTTACAAACGACACTAATTTTTTGTCTGGTGTAAAATTTACCGAATTCACTTTAATATCCATGGCTAATCTGTTTTGTGCCCACGTGGGTGAGCTTGTGAGTAAATATTAGTTAATTGTGCAAATGAATTGTGAGTGTAAACCTGCGTTGCCGATAAATTTGCGTGACCAAGTAGCTCTTTTATTGTTTCTATTCCAGCACCGTTATTGAGCATGTGGGTAGCAAATGTATGTCGAAGAACGTGTGGGCTACATTTTTGCAATTCCGTTGCACTAGCAAGATAAGCATTTATTTTACGATAAACAAATTTTGGATACAATTTGTTACCCTTATCTGTTAAAATAAGTGAAGAATTTTGAAAGCCATTTTGATTGCAATCTTGTCGATAAGCTTTTATTTGCTCAACTAGTTCTTTAGAAATTGGTATTATTCGTTCTTTATTGCGTTTACCAAGCACTTTAAGTTTACAATCGTCTAAACTACTTGTCTTAAGTTCAATTAATTCATTGAGACGCATACCTGTTTGATACAGCAACTCAACAATTAATGCATCACGAATAGATAATGAATTATTGAGAATTTGATTATCCAGCTCTTGTTCTTTTGCAAACTGGGGCAATCTTTTTTCAATTTTTGGTCCAGTTAGCCCTGACGTTGGATTTACTGCCACTACTCCATTTCTTTTTAAAAAACGAAAATAAGCACGCACAGCCGATAATTTTCTATTAACACTTTTATTGGTATAGCCTTCATTAATTAATTGCACCATCCAGCCTCTAATAAGCTTTGAATTAATTTCTACTAAATCTTGTGGGGTTGTTATTGCAGTAAAATCAAAAAACTGCATTAAATCGTGCTGATAGGCAATAACAGTATGAGTAGAGAAACGTTTCTCAGCTTGTAGGTATTGTTCAAACTCTATAGAAAATAAAAAAGGAGTCATATAGACTCCTTATACGTATTTTTTGAAAATATGTTATATCTTAAGCTTCTTGAACTTGCATTTTTTGCTTGTAAACAGCTTTAATTAATGCTTGTCTTTTAATTACAGAAGGTTTTGTAAATTCTTTACGATTACGCAATTGTTTAACAACACCTGTTTTGTCGTATTTTTTCTTGTATTTTTTCAAAGCTCTTTCGATGCTTTCACCTTCTTTTACTTGTACTATTAACATATTTTTCTATTTTTTATAATCTTATCAAAATCCTTAATGGACCGCAAAGTTATAACATTTTTTTCAACAAACAACTTTTTATTTCAAAATTTCTCTTGAAATAACTAATTTTTGTATTTCAGAGGTACCTTCACCAATAGTTAACAACTTCGCATCACGCAAGAATTTCTCTGCTGGATACTCTTTTGTATAACCATAACCACCCATAATTTGAACAGCTTCATTACCACATCTAACAGCTACTTCTGATGCATAATATTTTGCATAAGCACCTTGGCGTGTTAATGGTTGTTTGGTGTTTTTCAAATATGCTGCTTGGAAAGTTAATAATTCTGCAGCTTCAACTTCTGTTGCCATATCTGCTAATTTGAATGCAATAGCTTGAAACGTTGCAATTGGTTTTCCAAATTGCTCTCTCTCTTTTGCATATTTAACCGATGCTTCATATGCTCCACGTGCAACACCACAACTTAATGCCGCAATTGAAATACGACCACCATCCAAAATCTGCATCGCTTGAATAAAGCCCATACCAACTTCACCAATTACATTTTCTTGTGGAACACGCACATTATCAAAAATCAATTCAGCAGTTTCAGATGCTCTTACCCCCAATTTTCCTTTAATTTTTACTGCAGAAAAACCTGGTGTACCTTTTTCTACGATAAAGGCAGTAATTCCACGGCTATCCAATAATTCTCCTGTTCTAACCAAAACAACAGCCACATCACCAGATAAACCATGTGTAATCCAGTTTTTTGCACCATTGATGATCCAATCATTACCGTCTTTAACAGCAGTTGTTTTCATACGCATAGCGTCAGATCCTGTATTTGGTTCTGTTAATCCCCATGCACCGATAAATTCACCAGAAGCTAATTTTGGTAAGTATTTACGTTTTTGTTCTTCACTTCCGTGGTAGTAGATGTGACCTGTACACAAAGAGTTATGTGCAGCTACGCTCAAACCTAATCCACCACAAACTTTTCCTAATTCAATAAGTGCAGTAACATATTCGTTGTATGAAAATCCACTTCCTCCATATTCTTCAGGAATGTAGATACCTAACAAACCAAGTTCACCTAATTTTTTCATTGTTTCAACAGGAAAATATTCTTCATCATCCCATTTGTTCAAATAAGGTTTTACTTCTTTTTCTGTAAAATCACGCACCATCTGCGCAATCATTTTTTGATTTTCATTTAAACCAAAGTCCATTTCTGTCTAAATTTTAATTTTTTTAACTAATTTTTATAAATCTCACACGCTAATACGTAACTAAACTATAAATATTGTGTGATATGTTATTTAATTTTGATTTTCCTTCTAAAAAGTCGAGTCCAACCAAAAAATTAAATCCAACTACTTCACCTCCACATTTTTGAATTAAATGTGCGGCTGCTTCAGCAGAGCCCCCAGTAGCAAGTAAGTCGTCGTGTATTAATACTTTTTGCCCTTTTTTAATGGCATCCGTATGCATTTCTATAGTTGAAGTTCCATATTCTAACTGATAATCATGACTAATCTTTTCATAAGGTAATTTTCCTTTTTTGCGAATTAATACAAAAGGAACTCCTAATTTCATAGCCAAAGGAAAGCCGAATAAAAAACCTCTACTCTCTATACCAGCAACTACATCAATAGATTTATTTTTATATGTTTCAACCAAATGGTTTAAAACTTGTTCAGAAAGTTCTGGATTCAGCATAATAGGTGTTATATCTTTAAAGATGACACCTGGTTGCGGAAAATCTGGAACATCGCGGATAGCCGCTTTTAAAACGTTTTCTATTGTCATAAATTATTATTCTAGTCTTCGAGTGTTAGATACGGTGTGATTTTTTCAAGTAACTCTATAGAAATCAGTCGAGATTCTAAAAGTTGGTCGAAATTAGTATATTTTTTTAAATAAACACGCATTTTAATAATTGAATTCGCAACATTCCAACTAATGTAAGGGTGTTTTTGTAAATCTTCTACTGTGCAGGTATTGATATTTATAAGTTTTACTTCATTAAAATCTATCGTTAAAAAAGGTCTTATGACATCCAACTTGCTAACATCTAAAAACTTAATTTCTAGTAATTGTTCTAATGAATGATATCCTCCTAACTGCTGTCGTCTTTCAATAATTTTCTTGGCTAAAAAATCTCCTATCATTGGCAAGGCAACTAATTGCTCTTCTGTTGCTTTGTTTAACTCGATAGGTTGTTTTTTTTGAGAATATATATTCTTATTGTCAACTCCTTGTTTTAATGTATAAACAGGATAAATAGTAGAATCTTTTATCAATTGAAAAAGACGATCATCAATAACAAAAATTTGTTTTAATTCATCGTTGTTTTTAATTCCTCTTTTTGCAAAACTAAGAACTACTTTTGCTTGTTTAGGTGATAGACCAAGAGCTATCCACTCGTGCTCCTGGTATTTATTCGGGTCAAACTTTGTTGGTGGCGATTTATACTTTATTGATTTTTTCTTATAATATGGAACTGATAAATACTTTTTTTTCTCAATTTCTGAGATACCACTATCAATTTCTTTAAACGTTACTAATAAAGGCTCATTGCTTGATAAGTCTTGTAACAATCGTGGCATTAACACCACCATGATAATGATGATTAACAACACAAAAACACCTCGTGCTTTGCGATTGGATATTTTTTGGGGCCAATTCAATGAAAAAAAATTAGTTTAAAACAAATCTAATGTTTCTTCTATAGTTTTTGGTTGATATCCTAAATTTTTTCTTGCTTTTGTTAAATCAAATCCGGTTTTTGGTGGTCGTGCAGCGGGCTGGCTCAAGGTAGCACTTGAAATTTTGTTTAATAACTTTGTGTCGTAATTGTAATAGCGAGCAATGCGTTCCACAATTTCAAAAATGGAAAAGGTGGTTGGTCCACTTAAATGATAAATTCCACGTTCATTTAGCTCACAAATACGGATGCATCCCCAAGCCAAGTCATTGGCCCAAGTAGGTGCACGAAATTGGTCGTCAACCACATTCATTTGCTCTCCTTTTGGCAAAGCTGATTTAGCCCACAAAAATAAATTAGAGCGCGATAAATGATGGGCATTGCCATAAACAATGATGGTTCTGACAATGGAATAATTCGAATAATTTCCTTTTAACAGTAAATTTTCTGCATCCACTTTTGATTGCGCATACACACTTAGCGGATTCACAGCATCTTCTTCGGTGTAATTACCTTTTTGACCGTCAAACACAAAATCGGTTGAAAGCAATTGAAAATGAGCGTTTACCTTTTGTGTTGCTTCAAAAACGTTTTGTGTTCCAACTACATTGATTTGATGACATTGCTCAGGATTCAACTCACAGGCGTCCACATTAGTCATTGCGGCAGTGTGAATTACATGTGTAGGACAAAATTGTTCTATAACTTGTGTTACTTGTGCTTTATTGCAAATATCCATTTCAACATAATGGTCGGCTGGGCAATCTGGATTTCTATTCTCACCCGTTGATGTTGCAAGAAAGGGCACATTTTTTTTCAGCAACTGTATTACAATTTTTTGTCCCAATAAACCATTGGCACCTGTAATCACTATTTTCATTGTTGTAGTTTCCATTGTTTACAAATCCCAAATAGATGTTTTTGGTTTTTCACGTTGCAATTTAAAATAGTGTTTGTGTTCCAGTATCCAAGCCATAATTAGGTAGATGATAAGTGGAGAGCCAAACGTAAAAAAAGAAGCGTAGATAAAACCCAATCGAACCCTATCGGTTTGAATGCCCAATTTTCTTGCCCACCATTGACTAACACCAAAGGAGCGCATTTCAAAAAAGAACACTATTTTTTTAATTAACCTCATCCAACGAGTTTGAAGCAAAATTAATCATTTTTACTCTCCTTTTAAGATTTTTACACCAATCTGGCAATTTAAACATTTTTTGTAGGTGCAATATTCATTATACAACTCTATAAGTGCCTGACTTTGATAGGCGTTACTAACAATCACACCTGTTTTTTTCCATTTTTTAATGATGTGATTATCATCAGGTTGCAATTCTTCTAAAAAGGCAAGTATTTGTTCTTGCATTTTTTCATTTTCTTCTCGAAGTGATTTATACCAAAAATAGGGAACAAATGCGTTGACAAACAATTGATTAATTAAATTTTCGGATAAATTTTGATTTTTTGCTTGTTGCACAACATACGTGTAAATTTCTTGAGGAGAAAGATAACTAACGAGCAATTCAAAATCAATAGCAGCGATAAAATCGGCAAATTGTTCTATTCTTTTTTCTGGAAAAGCGGGCGGGCGCAATCCTTTTCGTTTCCATATCGAAGGTGGTAGTGAAAAATGGTCGGTTGGTTGCAAATCAAACAATCCGCTTGTGTGCAGAACAAGTTGTTTTTGCTGTTTTTTGTCCATACGTTTAAGCAACGATAAAGGCAATTGATTGGTGAGTAACTCAAAAGGCAGTGCATTGACTTTTGTTCCAAAAGCTTTTCCAATTAAATGATACAACACCGCTTGATGGTTCATTTCTTGAGATTGAGTATACAACAGATAGTTGATTTTTCGGGTTTGACGTTCAACAATGGCTTTTTGCATCATAGATTGAAGGTAAATTGAATCAATGTTGGAAAGCGCATCATCGCACGGAATTTCTTTAACCGAACTCGCAAAGCGTTCCCAATTTTCAAAATGCTCCCAATCGATGTAGTTTTTTAATTCTACGGTTGGCAATAAACTGTTGTTTACAAAAACGGCTCTATCGTGTTCATACACCACGTGTAAAATCACATTGGAGTAGGCAACATCGTTTTGGTGACCGTGTTTGTACCAATCAGAACTTTTTACATGCATTTCAATTTGTCCGGCCCATTCCATTTCTTCGTAAAAAATACGTGCATTATAAAAATCAGGGCCCGATTCGGACACATTGTGAATTCCATTTTTCAGAATTTTCAATAATTTTCCGTCGGTTGTTGTTAGTTGGTGAAACGGTAAACGCTTCAACTTCCAAATAAAGTGTAAATAGGTCTCATTCATAATTTAAAAGATAGGTTGAATGAAATTACAAAAAAGTTGGGAGAATAAAAAATGTATTTGAGTTTTTTATCCTTAAATTAGCCTATTCGTTCAAAAAACAAACAAAATGGAGCAGCCAGACTTTTCATCAATTCTTAACAAAAGACCGCATTTATCGATACGTTCAATTGAAAATTACGAAAAACGCTTGCGTAACGATGAAAAAAAACGCGACATTGAAAAAAGCGAAGCCCTTTTATCGGTGCAACAATTAGGATTTGATTCGGCTATTGCCTACAAAGAAAGTGGTCAGCCTTTTTTAGTCAATTATCCGCATTTGCACCTTTCTATTTCACATTCCAAAGGTTGGATAGCTGTTTATGTAGCTGAAAAACCAGTTGGTATTGACATTGAAGTAGAAAACGATCGCATTTTGTATGGTGCCACCTATTACATCAACCAACACGAAGCGCATTTTATGGACGATGTAAAATTGTTGCACTTAGTTTGGGGTGCTAAAGAAGCGTTTTACAAATTAAAAGAAGGCAAGATTGCAAATTCAAAAGAAGATATTACTATCAAATCCATCAATTTTTCTACCCAACAAATAGAAGTGGTTTTTGAAGCAACCTCATACTTTTTTGACTTTTTGCAAGAAGGAAAAATTACAGTGGTGCTGAATTAAATTGATTCAATTACAACTCGCACTTTTCGCACACGTTTTTTATCTGATGCTTCCACAATCAATTTGATGTTTTCTATGGTAATGGTTTCGTTGACTTTAGGGATTTTACCAAAAACTTCGATTAAAAATCCACCAATGGATTCGGCATCTTCTTTTCGTTCTTCAAAAGCATTTCCATCAATGTTGATTGCTTTGTAGAAATCGGCAAGCGATGTTTGTCCCTCAAAAATATAGGTGTTTTCATTAATTTGAGTAAATGTTTCCTCGTCACCATCGTATTCATCGGTAATATCGCCCACAATTTCTTCCAACACGTCTTCTAGGGTTACAATTCCTGTTGGACCTCCATATTCATCAATAACAATGGCAATGTGAATTTTCTTTAATTGAAACTCACGTAGCAAATCGTCAATTTTTTTATTCTCTGGAACATACATCGGTTCACGCACCAATGTTCGCCAATCAAAATCGTTTTTCTTAACAGATGAATGAAATAAATCTTTGACAAAGATGACACCTATTATTTCGTCAAAATTTTCTTTGTAAACCGGCAAACGCGAATAGCCAGCATCCACCACAACGTTCAAGACTTCTTCCAACGTTAGTTTTTCGTCAATTCCAATAACATCCATGCGCGGACACATGATTTGACGCACATCGGTATCACCAAATTTGAGAACTCCTTGCAAAATATTGAGTTCGTTTTTATTTTCTTCAGGGTCTTGTGACAACGAAAGCACGGTTTCCAAAGCAACAGGTGAAATTTCTATTCCTTTGCGTTTCGCTCGTTTTTCCAATGTTTTGGTTCCACTCGACAATGGTTTAATCAACCATGAAAAAGGCGGAAGGTATTGCAAAACAAGAATGGGATAGGCCATTAAACACACATAGGTTGCTTTGTTTTTATAGGCAATTGTTTTTGGATACGATTCACCCACAAACACTAAAAACAGTGATATTAGAAAAACATTGATAGCAGTCAACACCACCCAATTAGTATGAAAATAAACACCAATTTTTGTGAGAACAATAAAAGAAACCACCACAAATGCAACGTTCAACACATTTTTTCCAACTAAGATGGTGGCCAATAAACGTTTAGGCTTATCCAATAATTTTTCAGCAATTTTTGCCCTTGCTTTTTCACTTTTTTTGATTTGATCTTTTTCCAATTCACTGAGTGAAAAGAAAGCAACTTCTGCACCAGCAAAAAGCGCAGAGGCAATGAGTAGTAATAGAATGATTCCTACTAAAAGCACATCAGCAGCATTAAACGCTGTGAGTGCAACACTGGCCAGGGGGTCAGGATCTAATTGATTCATTATTCTTTATTTAAAATGGTAAATCGTCTGTTTCTTCTTCTTGTTGTGGTGGCATATAGCCTGTTGGCGCTGAAAAACCTTCCAAAGGTGTTAGCGGTGATGGCGTACCTTCGTTGGTGAAAATTGGCTCATTAATCACTGGTGCTTGTTCTGCACGGTTGAGCATGATAATGTTGTCGGCATATACTTCTGTTGTATAACGGTTGTTGCCATCTTTATCGGTCCACGAACGTGTTTTTAACTTACCTTCCACATACAATTTAGAGCCTTTTCGTACGTATTTCTCAATCACTTCTGCCAAACCTCTCCATGCCACAATGTTGTGCCAATCGGTTATGTCTTTACGTTCGTTGGTATTTCTATCAAAATAGGTTTCTGTGGTTGCCATTGAAAAATTTGCAACTATTCCACCGTTTTCCAATCTTCTTACTTCGGGGTCTTTTCCTAAATTCCCAACAAGGATGACTTTATTTACTCCAGATGCCAAATTAATGTATTGTTTTAATGTCTTTTACAACAAGGTTATACACAAATATATAAAATTTTTGAATTTTTTGTTGAATTGAAGATAATTTTAAACGTGCGTGAAATTTTGAAAGCACAAAACAACTAATTATTTCGATTGATTTTCAAGGTATTTTTCAATTAATCGTGGCAAGGGATAATGCACCAATTCGTCTTTTGAAACAACAAATGCTTGTAATTTTTGAGGGATTTCTGAAAAATGTAAAAAACGGGTGATGATGCGTTGATGTGATAAAACATGTTTAATTGCTGTGGATATATACGCTGGTTTTAATTGATAATTGCGATAATAATATTCTAACAGCTCTTCATCGGTCAACGAAGTAGTGGTTTCAAAGAGAGGAAACTCATACAAATGTTGCCAAATATCGTTTTGTTCCCGCTTTTGAATGCAGGTATTGTTTTCTGACTCAAAAATGGCGTAGTAAAAATAACGGTTTCTAACTTTTACTTTTTTGGTTTTTACTGGTCGCTGATTGACCGTTTTATTCAAATAAGCTTGGCAATTGTTGTTCAGCACACATGTATCGCACGATGGGTTAACCGGTACACATTGCAAGGCACCAAATTCCATAATTGCTTGGTTATAGACGGCATTTTTTGGGTGGGGCAATAATTCATCGGCCAACTGCTGAAACTCTTTTTTTCCTTGCGTTGAATCGATGGGAGTAGAAGTATCAAAATAGCGCGCCAACACCCGATAAACATTACCATCCACAACTGCTTTGGGTTCGTTGAATGCAAAACTTGCAATTGCCGCAGCAGTGTATGCTCCAACACCTTTAAGTTGTATGATTTCAGCATACGTTGTTGGAAATTTACCTTCATATTGAGTTGCCACTGCAATAGCGGTTGCGTGCAAGTTACGTGCTCTACTGTAATAGCCCAAACCTTGCCAATCGTTGAGCACCTGTTGTTCCGTAGCATTTGCCAAATCAACAATGGTGGGATAATGGTCCACAAATTTTAGAAAATAACTCAACCCTTGGTCAACCCGTGTTTGTTGCAACATGATTTCCGACAGCCATATTTTATAGGGGTCGGATGTATTGCGCCACGGCAAATCCCGTTTATGGAGTTGATACCAATCAATTAAAATAGTAGCAAACATGTGCTTGTCTGCTTACTATTTTATCAATTTTCTGTACTTAACACGTTTTGGACCTGTATCACCAAGGCGTTTTTTGCGGTTTTCTTCGTATTCGGAGTAAGAACCTTCGAACCAATAAACGTGTGAATCGCCTTCAAATGCTAAGATGTGTGTACAAATTCTATCCAAGAACCAACGGTCGTGCGAAATAACTACGGCGCATCCTGCAAAGTTTTCAATACCTTCTTCCAAGGCGCGCAATGTGTTTACATCGATATCGTTGGTTGGCTCGTCAAGTAACAACACGTTGGCTTCTGTTTTGAGTGTCATTGCTAAGTGCAAACGGTTTCTCTCACCACCGGAAAGTGTTCCTACTTTTTTGTTTTGGTCAGATCCGTTGAAATTAAATTTAGAAAGATATGCACGAGCATTTACTTTTTGGTTACCAATTTCAATTAATTCTGTTCCGTTAGACACCACTTCATACACCGTTTTATCGGGGTGAATATCTTTGTGTGTTTGGTCAACATAACCAATTTTTACAGTGTCGCCTACTTCAAACGATCCAGCATCTGGGGCTAACTCACCCATGATCATTTTAAAAATGGTAGTTTTACCAGCACCATTTGGTCCAATGATGCCTACAATTCCTGCTGGGGGTAGTTTAAAGTTTAAATCATCGTACAATAATTTATCTCCAAATGCTTTAGAAACATTGACAGCATCGATAACATTGTTACCCAAACGCGGACCATTTGGAATTGGAATTTCCAATTTAGCTTCTTTGTCTTTTGCATCTTCTGCCAACATTTTATCATAATTGGCTAAACGAGCTTTGTTTTTGGCGTGGCGACCTTTTGGGTTCATACGCACCCACTCCAACTCGCGCGCTAACACTTTTTGACGTTTTGATTCTGATTTTTCTTCTTCGGCCAAGCGTTTTCCTTTTTGCTCCAACCAAGAAGTGTAGTTTCCTTTCCACGGAATACCTTCTCCACGGTCTAACTCAAGAATCCAACCAGCTGCATTGTCAAGGAAATAACGGTCGTGCGTTACAGCGATTACCGTTCCTTTGTATTGTTGCAAGTGTTGTTCCAACCATTCAATAGATTCTGCATCCAAGTGGTTGGTAGGCTCATCCAGCAATAAAATATCGGGTGTTTGAAGCAACAAACGGCAAAGTGCAACTCGGCGACGTTCACCTCCAGATAGCGTTTCAATTAATTGATCATCAGGTGGACAACGTAAGGCATCCATAGCGATTTCCAATTTAGAATCCAATTCCCACGCATCCAACGCATCAATTTTATCTTGTACAGCGGCCTGACGCGCAATTAACTTATCCATTTTATCCGGGTCGTTTAACACTTCCTCGTCCATAAATGAATTGTTGATCTCCTCGTATTCTTTCAATACATCAACAGTTTCTTGCACCCCTTCCATCACGATTTCTTTTACCGTTTTTTTAGGGTCTAACTCTGGTTCTTGCGGTAAATATCCAACGGTATATCCTGGTGAAAACACAACATCCCCTTGGTAGGATTTTTCAATACCAGCAATAATTTTCATGATGGTTGATTTACCCGAACCATTCAAACCGATGATACCAATTTTGGCACCGTAGTAGAATGAAAGGTAAATATCCTTTATAATTTGTTTTCCTTGAGGCGTTGATTTGGACACCCCAACCATTGAAAAAATAATCTTTTTATCGTCTGACATGTTTGTTTGATTTGAAGTGTAAAAGTAATGAAAATATTTGGTTTTCGCCCGAACCGATTGAACACAAAAAATGAGACAATTAATTAAAATCATCTCATTATCTGTTTACCTAACTTAATTACTAATACCTAACCTATTACTACTATATTTATACTAATTAATTACAATTTTTTTGTTTACTTGTTTTCCATCGGTGTAGTTGATGGTAACAAAATAAACTCCCGATATCAAAGAAACATTTTTGTTTACTACGCCATCCATTGAATTTCCTTGCACAATTGATTTCCCATTTAGGTCGTAGCAATTGAACGAAAAATCTTGCATCGTTTTAGAGGAAATTTGCAATTGAGATGCAGCATAAGCAATGGAAAGTGTTTCTTCCAATTGACAATTTTGTGCCACAACCGTTTCCGAAACTTTATACACATTGTCTCTATCCACTGTTTTGATTCTAAAATAAGTGTTTTGCGGATCTAAACCAACAATAGGCAAAGAATATCGTTGTGTTGTTGAAGCATCATTTCCAGTTGGCAACACACTTGCATAGGTGTAATATACATAACCATCGTGGGTATATTCAATTTCGTATCGGTCAACATTTTTTTCTTTACTCGTTTGCCAATTGGCTACCAAATTGTTGTTTTGGCATTTTACATCAAAACTTTCTAATGTAGAACCTAAGATTACCACCGTATTTGGGCAAAAATATTGCTGGTTATTCAACGCACCTGTTGCTCCTGTTGCTCCCCAATATTGAATGTTGTTGCCACCAAAAACAGTGTTAACAAAATCACCATTACACGTTAATCGCAAAGCACCATCAAAATAAACTTCAAGAGTTTGAGTAGCTGCATTCCATTTAATTTCAACGTGGTGAGTAACTCCATTTTCTATTGAACCACAACCAGTTATTGCTTGAACTGGTCCGCAGTAGGGTGGAATACCAGAACCTCTCACCAAATCACCATCCGTTTCCACAGCTATGTGGTCACAAGCCAAATCACTATTTGCTGCACCATCATTATCATAAGTATCAAACTCAACAATTAATGCATTGGGAATTCCTCCAGCGCCAAGTTGGTCTCCATTTTGTCCACACGATGCAATTGGATTAGGTTGAAACGTAAAAGTTGTGCCATCTGCTCCTCCAGGATTATCACCAAAATAGTAATCTAAGGACAATGAAAAATTGGAGTTAAAATCCACTGTTTGTTCACTCCATGCACAACCAGTCTTAGTGTTTGCTTCAGGTGTAAGCTGAACACAAGTGTTTCCTCCAACAGTTAAAACTTGTGCATCTCCATTCATGTTGTAGCATGGAGGAGTGTTAATCATTGTAACCGTTGCGTTTAAATTCCAACACGCATCGTGTACTTGATAGGTTGCTCCTTGTGTTCCGTTGGTGATAACACCTGTTGTGCTATTTATTACTGCTCCATCACCTGGAGGTGTTGAAAATGAAAAAACACCATTTGAGTTGGCCAATAAAGGAGCAGCAACTGCACAACCAGATTCATAGCTCAATGTGGGGCAAGAAATAATATCTGCATCCCAGCCTGCGTATTGAATACTCACATCAGAGGTAAACTTAAATGTTAAATAGTTAGAGGTTGATACAATTGTTCCACTAAAACTGTTACCTGTTAGTATTTGAATTAATGGACTTAAATCAGTTGGTCCATCATAAACAAATAGTTTATCATAATTATTTTCTAAATATATAGAATTAAATTTTACAACCACTTGCTTACAAGCAGCTCCGCTATAAAACGATACAGTATGATTTTCATTGGCCAAATAATTGCCTGCCGAACCACCACTGTCGTAAAACTTACTTCCGCAAGGAATGGTCGTTAAATTTATAGTTTGTCCATTATAAGCATCAATCTCATAAATCTGGGAAAATACATTTTGTAATCCTCCTAAGCAACATAGTATGCATATAGCGATAAAGTAGTGTGTTTTCATAAAACATTTTTTAAGATTGAACAAATATAGAAAAACTATATCGTTTTAGTATAACGATTAAGTGCAATTTTTAAAACTATTTTAGATAAAAATGTCCTAAATGGTTTACTAATCACGTTTAGTAAAAAAAATTTTTTTTGAAAAAAACCGAATTTAATTGATTGTTCTTATTCTACAACATCAATTTTGATATTACACATTAAATTATTAAATGCCGATAAACGAAAAATCGAATTATATAATTATTGCTCTAAATGCATCTTTTTAATAAAATGATATAACTTAAAAACATCATAACAAACCATTGATGGTCTTGAAGAAATTAAATTATTAGATATTATTTTTGATGTAAAAGAATATAAAAAATTGAATAGCTTAAGTAAATAAAGCCTTTTGAGCAGAAAGTAGGTTTTATATAGTTTACTATCATGAGCGTATCCTTGTTGAACTAATAGTGCAAAATTTTCAACTCCTTTAATTGTTTTACCTAAAAACACTTTGTTTTCTTCTAAACCAATGTGCTCTACAGAATTATCTATATGCAATATAGAGATGTTTTTTTCTTTTAATTCAAGGCCAAATTTTGTATCTTCATGACCATAGTTTTTTATACTTTCATCAAGCTTATGTTCTAAAAATGTTTGTCGCTCAATGAAAACATTATTTAACGCCAACGAATCATACGGTTTTATATTTCGTTTTGATGCCAACACCTCCTCTCTGGCTTTTCCATAATAAAAACGTAGACTTACTGAAGGGTTTGGACATGTCGTATAGTGTGTGCCTCCAACAATTACTTTAGCTGTATTTCTATTACTCCAATATGAGGTTAAAAAATTAGAGTTGTTTATTTTTGAGTCTACATCAATAAAAAGCAAATAACTGTATTGAGCTTTTTCTGCCAATCTATTACGAATTGTTGCTCGTCCAACATTATAATCTGCTTGTTCAAAAACAACGTTACTTTCATTTTTAACTAAAGCTTTATTCGCTTTATAAATTGCAACATCAGTTGAACAATCATCTAAAAATAGTATTTCATACGGATTATTAAAAGACTGAAAAACAGCAAATAAACTATTCCATAATACGTTTATGGGATAATTATATACTGGGATCAATATTGATAAACCAATTTTGTTTTTTTCAATCACAATAGCTCAATGTTTTAGTTTTTATTCCTTTTGCTGTCAATTTCTTCAACATAAATTTGCTTTAAAACAGCTGTTTCGTTTTGCCAATTGAGTTGTTCTTTGGCTGCCAAACAATTATCTTGGAAATGTTTTAATAGCACGGGGTTTTCCAATAATGAATTGATTTTTTGAGCAAGGATTTGTGGTGTTAATTGCTCTAACACTTCACCCACTTGATAGTGTTCAACAATACGTTTTATTTCTACTAAAGGCGTGCACACTACAGCTGTATGGGTGTGAATGTAATCAAACAATTTATTGGGCAACGAATAACGGTAATTGATATTGGTGTCTTTATCCAATGTTAAGCCAATACTTGCGTGAAAGGTATAATTCATCATGCGCAAATAGGGTTGTTTTCCATAAAAGAAAACCTTGTGGCTCAACTGGTATTTTTGAACATATTCTTTTAATTGAGGCACTACATCGCCGTCTCCAACAATAATCAAATACGCTTTTTCAATGTATTGCATGGCAGCAACTGCTTCCTCTCCTCCTCTATCAATATTAATTCCAGCTCCTTGCAAGATGATTAACGGCTTGTCTTCTGGTAAGTTCAATTCCTTTTTGCTCAACAAATTAGTTGCTTGCCAAAGGGGCGATACATTGCGAACAACATACAATTTTTTACCATATTTTTTCTGATACAAATCAGCAATGGAAGTGTTAACAGTATAAATCGTAGTTAACTTCGGGAAAATAAACGCCTCTATTTTTTCCCATACTTTTTTGGCAAATCGACCTTGTAATTCGGGGACTTCTGTAAAATATTCATGCGAATCATACACTAACCGCGTTTTGGGTTTGAATAATTTTGCCGAATAATTAGCTAATAGTGTGTCCAAATCGTTGGAAACTAAAACATCTGTTTTTCTGACCAATAAAAAGAAAAACAACCGCAAATTAAACGCCGCATAAAACAAAGCACCTTTGTCAAACAACAACCGCATGCGGTGTGTTTTATAAGGTTTTTCCGTTAATTTCAAGCTATTTTTGCGAATTCTACCCACTAAAAGCACATCGTAATTTTGATCTACCAAAAATCGACACACCTTATCCACCCGTTGGTCGGTGTATAAATCATTGGTGACAGAAACGATGACTTTTGGTTTTTTCATGTTGTATGAAACGCTTTTGATTGCATAAAAGTATAAAGATTATCGAATTTTAACGCCATCCTTTGAAATCTATCAAAAAAGGTTGTACTGGTGAATATTTATCAACCACCGTAGAAAAACGCTCTCAAAAACTTAAAAAAATAATATCTTTGGGAAAAATTAGAAAAACAGATGAATCACGTTAAATGGAACTTTGATGGTCAAGAAACAATTGCAAGCGAAGGCGCAGTTGTTAAGTGGGATAACGATACGTTTTTTACAATCACTTACAATGGAAATTCGTTTTTTGGAGAAGTGTTGGAAGAAAATACCGAAAACAACTTGTTGCGTTTAAAAATCAACCATCGTGAGTTTACTGTCAGCAAAAAAGGACCATTAGACGAATTGATTTCATCGTTAGGAATGGATGTTCCGAAAATCAAAAAATTAAAAGAATTGCAAGCTCCAATGCCTGGACGTATTGTTAGCATTGCCGTTGCCGTTGGTCAAGAGGTTAACGTTGGCGATGAAATTTTATCGTTAGAAGCCATGAAAATAGAAAACGTTTTGAAAGCTGAAGGAACGGGTGTTGTTAAAGCAATTTTTGCAAAACCAGAACAAGTTGTAGAAAAAGGTCAAGTAATTATTGAGTTTGAATAATTACTAAATCTCCTAATTAACTATGAAACTTTGTATTGCTGAAAAACCTTCTGTTGCTAAAGACATCGCTGAAATAATTGGCGCTAAGACAAGAAGAGACGGCTATTACGAAGGGAATGGTTATCAAGTTACCTGGACCTTTGGTCATTTATGCACGCTCAAAGAGCCACACGATTACAATGAGGCGTGGAAATATTGGCGTTTGGAAGATTTACCTATCATTCCAGCAAATTTTGGCATTAAAGTCATCAACGACTCAGGGGTTCAAAAGCAATTTTCTACTATTGAAAACTTAGTTGCCAACTGCCAAGAGGTTATCAACTGTGGGGATGCCGGGCAAGAGGGAGAATTAATTCAACGTTGGGTATTGCTCAAAGCAAAATGCAAGGTTCCAATTAAACGTTTATGGATTTCTTCGTTAACAGAAGAAGCCATTCGTGAAGGATTCGAAAAACTCAAAGATTCTCAACAATACGACAACCTTTATGCAGCAGGAAGTGCCAGAGCAATAGGCGATTGGATGTTAGGCATCAATGCAACACGTTTGTTTACCGTAAAGTTTGGCAAACGTCAATCTACTCTTTCCATTGGTCGCGTTCAAACACCTACATTGGCATTAATTGTTCAGCGACAAAAAGAAATTGATGCTTTTAAAGGTGAAGACTATTGGGAACTAAAAACCATTTACCGTGAAACCGAGTTTTTATGCCAAATTGACCGAATGAAATCGGCTGAAAAGGCTGAAAAAGGGTTGGAATACATCAAGGATAAAGATTTTGAAATTACTTCATTTGAACAAAAAGAGGGGAAGGAAGGGAATCCTCGTTTGTATGATTTAACGTCGTTGCAAGTTGAAGCCAATAAAAAATATGGTTATTCTGCTGATGAAACGCTGCGTCACATTCAAAATTTGTATGAAAAAAAGATAGTTACCTATCCACGTGTTGACACCACTTATCTATCTGAAGATTTACACCCAAAAGTGGCGGGTATCTTGCGACAAATGACCTATTATTCGCGTTTTACGGAACGTTTGCTTGCCGAACCGATTCCAAAACTTAAAACCGTTTTCGACGATAAAAAAGTTACCGATCACCATGCAATTATTCCAACAGGTGTTAACCCAAGTGGCATAACACCCGACGAGCAGCGTGTGTATGATTTAGTTGCACGTCGATTTATTGCAGTTTTTTATCCAGAATGTAAGGTTTCCAACACGGTTGTAATGGGAAAAGTGGATCAATTAGCATTCAAAGCAACTGGAAAACAAATCATAGAGCAAGGTTGGCGCGAGGTTTATGCCGATATGTCATCGAAAAAAGAACAGGACGAAGATAAAATCATGCCGGCATTTGTTGAAGGAGAAAAAGGGCCACACGAACCATTTGTACACCAAGGAAAAACCACTCCACCCAAGCATTACACCGAAGCAACGTTATTGCGTGCTATGGAAACAGCAGGCAAGCAAGTGGAAGATGAGGAAATGCGTGAATTGATGAAAGACAACGGAATTGGTCGCCCCTCCACACGTGCCAACATTATTGAAACACTTTTTAGAAGAAAATACATCGAAAAAAAACGTAAAAACATTGTTGCAACTCCCACAGGTATTGCGTTGATTGACACTATTCAAAATGAATTATTAAAAAGTGCCGAGTTGACCGGTTTATGGGAGAAAAAATTGCGCTTGATTGAAAAAGGCGAATACCAACTTGATGTTTTTAAACAAGAATTGTATCAAATGGTGCGTGAATTAACCGATGAAGTGATTTTCAACACCTATGCACATAATTTTGTGATTCCAACAGCAACCACAGAAGACAAACCTGAAAAAAAAGAGCGCAAACCAGCTGAAAAAATCAACTTAGAAGAGCTGGATTGTCCAAAATGCAAGGCTGCTAAAATTAGGAAGGGTAAAACAGCAGTTGGATGTGCCAATTTTGCACAATGTGGCTTTAAAATTCCGTTTGAATTATTGGGTAAAAAGCTAACAGAAGCGCAGTTGGTTCAACTTATAACCAAAGGAAAAACAGGTCAAATTAAAGGGTTTATTATTCCAGGTTCCAACGAGCAAAAAGCAGGCAAATTGGTGTTGGACAACACTTGGAATGTGGGGTTGGAATAAGTCCTGCCTACAAAGTAAACAGGACTTAAAAATTCATTTATTTATTTTCAATACGTGCCGTTCCAATTTGATTATTAGAATTCACTTCGTTGGTTGTATTGGTATTGACAACCTCTTTGGGTGGTATTGCCTGTTTTTTAGCAGACATTAATTGTTGCTCATTGCTTACCACTTCCGTTTGAGGAGTTTTATGTTCTACTGTTGAATTGCTAATTCTGGCTGCTGATTGTGTTTGTCCAAATGCCAATGATGAAAAAACAAAACAAAAACTAAAAATTGATAATCCTTTCATAAGCAATTAATTTAAAACCATAATCGTCATTTCACCCGGATTGGTATCTAATGAGGCATCACCACCAATATCAACACTTGATGTTCCGTTTGTTCTAGCTGTTCTTAACTCAATTGTGTGAGTACCTGCTGGCAATGTAATCATTGTGTTTAATGCACAAGTATTAAACGAGTTAATAGATGTTGGATTCACAATATTAAAACGGTTCCATCCACCAGTTGGTAAAAACGCACCATTTACATAAAGCACCATATCAACTGTTGCATAAGCCCCTGTTGTAGAGGAGGTTGTGCGACCACCAATTGTTGCCCAAATTACCACTGTTTTAGATGCAGAAAGAGTAAATGTTTGTGTCATACCCGGTTGAAGTACGTGGGTAGTAGAGGTAACAGCTAAACGCCCAGAAGTACCTTGAACATGGTATTTTTGAACAACACCATCAATTCCTTGTGGACCTTGTGGACCTGTCGCACCAGCACTACCGGCTGGACCTGCCGGACCTTGAGGGCCTTGTGGTCCTGTTGCGCCGACACTACCCGCTGGGCCGGCTGGACCTTGTGGACCTTGTGGGCCTGTTGCACCGACACTACCTGCTGGACCCGCGGGGCCTTGTGGACCTGCTGGACCTTGTGGACCCGCATTACAAAGATTTTGCCAAGCAGCTACAGCTCCATCAAAAAAGAAAAAACAATTTACATCTGTATCATAAACCATTAAACCATTTGAAGGAGAAGCAATTGCAGTGCGTTGTGCAGTTGTAAGTCGAGGAACCAAAACTCCTTGTGTAGTAGATTGTATGTCTAATGCTGCATCAGGGCTTGGTGTTGTTGTCCCGATTCCTACATTGTTTTGAGAAAATCCATAAAAGTTAGAAGCTCCAACCAATAGAACGCCAATGAATAGTTTTTTAATCTTCATAGTATATATAAATAAAAAGTTAATTACTAGTTAATGTGATGTGACCTTGTTTTTTTAATTCTGTCTCACCTTGTTTTGCTTTTAATGTGTAAAAATAAACGCCATCAGAACATTTTTTCCCACCTACTGTTCCATCCCATCCTTCACTAGGATCGTTTGATTTAAAAACAACCTCACCCCAGCGGTTAACGATGAAAAACTCATACTCTTTAAGGTTCACAGATGTGATAAAATACACATCGTTGACACCATCTTGATTCGGTGTAAATACATTTGGAATATTAAAAGGACTAGCTGGTTTAATCAACACATAAGCATCGTTTGTTGTTGGAAAACTCCAATTAGCTTTTGATAATACAGAAAAGTTAACATTTGTAGTAGCTGTTGCTTCTGTCATATCTTTCCATTGCGTGCTGTACCAATGACCAATGCTCTCCCAATTTCCGTCATCCGTTGGTAAATAATAAAATCCTACATTAGCATCTACATTTCCACCAACACGTTTTAAGGAATGGTAAAACAAATTATTTGCAACTTCTACCGATCCATCATTTTGTGTTAAAGTAAAACCATCGTTGTCAGCACTGTAATTATTGAAACGAACAGAATATGAACTTGCTGTTGAACTAATAGGGGTAATCTCAACTGGACGAAAACGTCGAACACCATCACTTGAACCAACAGGAAATACATACAACGAAGATTGATTTGTATTTCTAATCAAAGAACCATTTGTAAGGCTACTAACAAATCCTTCGGCATTAAATACATTTGAATAGGAAATTGCTGTTGGTGTTTCGTTTTGCACTGTAAAAGTATTGGTGGCTGTATGCAATTCTCGGTCGTTTAAAACTAAAAAACCATTAGCGCTTGTTGATGCATTAACGTTTACCAATGTTTTTCTACTATTTATTCCAATCCCACTTCCAGTTAAGGATAAATTATTGAAATGTGTTGCCGTTCCATTGTTAGACGTTATGAATTGTTCTAAATTTCCATATAAAACAACTTCACCATTGTCGCCATTAAAAGTTGCATCGTTTACCCAATCTTGTTCTACGTTGTATCCGCCATTTCCTGACACAATCGCATTGGATAAAATTTCAAAATTTCCTTTCTTAGGCAATGTTGAGTTGTTTGTTGTAACCACCAATCCATTGTTTGTAAACGTTGATGAATTATTTACTTCAACCCCACCATTGCAATAAACAGTGCCTCCATTTACGTATAAAGTGGCTCCATTTGAAGTTAATATTTGTGCAAAACTTATGTAATGATAACCTACAGCAAAAGCCGTAAGAGAAAATAAAGTAAGTAGTTTTTTCATAGCAAAGTATGTTTGTTATAAAGTATGACGAATATATTTAAAAAATAGTTGCAAAAAACTATATTTGTAAAAAAGATTTAAAAATGTCAAAAATTGTTACCCTTCAAGAATTTATTACGCTAAAACAAGCTGATTTTCCTTTTGCCACTGGTGAATTATCGCGTTTGTTAAACGATATTGCTTTTGCTTCTAAAGTTGTAAGTAGAGATGTGCGAAAAGCAGGTTTGGTTGATCACATTTTGGGCGCGCAGGGCAATACCAATGTACAAGGTGAGGAACAACAAAAATTAGACGTAGTTGCTGACAAACAATTTATCCACGTTTTTAAATACGGTGGCGAAGTTTGCGGTATAGCTTCTGAAGAAAACGATGATTACATAGCTTTTGACGATGAAGCAGGTAAAAAAGGAAAATACGTTGTTTTGTTCGACCCCTTGGATGGCTCTTCCAACATCGATGTAAACGTTTCTATTGGTACTATTTTTTCAATTTATAGAAGAAAATCGGAAGTGGGAACCTTGGCAACAAAAGAAGACTTTTTGCAAGCTGGAACGGAACAAATTGCAGCAGGATATGTGCTCTATGGTTCGTCAACAATGTTGGTGTACACCACAGGAAGAGGTGTGAATGGCTTTACTTTAGACCCATCAATTGGTGAATTTTGTTTGTCGCATCCTGATATGAAAATGCCCGAAATTGGTCGCATTTACGCCATGAACGAAGGAAATATTCACATTTGTAATCCTGGCATTAAAAAATATGTTGAATATTGTCAAAGCAATGAAAATCAAACAGGTAAACCCTATTCTGGACGCTACATAGGTTCGTTGGTTGCCGATTTTCACCGTAGCTTAATCAAGGGTGGAATTTATATTTATCCAGCAACAACCAATGATCCAAAAGGAAAATTGCGTTTAATGTATGAATGCAATCCTTTGGCGTTTATTGCTGAACAAGCAGGTGGATTGGCATCAACTGGTTTTGAGCGCATTATGGAAATTCAGCCAACCGAATTGCACCAACGTGTACCTTATTTTGTTGGTTCCAAATTGATGATGGAAAAAGCAATGAGCTTGTTGGAAAAAGAAAATTAATTATTGCATAACACCCTTGTATTGTGTCAACTAACCATTATCTGAAAGTCGTAAACGCTTCTGCGGGAAGTGGGAAAACGTTTTCGTTGGTAAAAACGTACATCCGTTTATTGCTTTTAGACGAAGGTGAAAATGCGTTGATAAAATACACCGAAATATTGGCTATGACCTTTACCAACAAGGCAGCCATTGAAATGAAAACGCGAATTATAAAGGCGTTGGACGAATTGGCATTTCCCGATTTTCATCAATCCGATTATATCCAAACCATTGTTAATGAAACCGGTTTAAAATCCGAAGTAATACAAGCAAAAGCACAACATTATTTGAGCAGTATTTTGCACCGTTACGAGGATTTTAGTGTGATGACCATTGATAAGTTTAACCTTCGGTTGATTCGTTCGTTTAGTCGCGATTTAGATCTGCCACCCGATTTTGAAGTGGTGCTCAACGAACAACAAGTGATTGAGGAAGTAGTGGACGATATCATTGGCGAAATTGGTAAAAATGAAGGACTTACAAAACTGTTGCTGTATTATTCTGAAGCAAATTTTGAAGACGATAAAGGGTGGAATCTAAAGCAATCATTGGTAAATTTTGGCAACATTCTGACCAAAGAAAAAGAATTGCCTTACGTGGAACGGTTGATGAACATGGAATTTTCTATTGCAGACTACAACCAACATCGCCAAGAACTAAATTCGATTAGAAAAATATACAAAACATTGTGTAATGACGTGTTTTTGTTTCACTGCGACCATCAGTTGCATACACTAAAAATTAATCACAAAAAATGGTTCGATTCGTCCATCAACAAATGCAAAGATGCAGAATTGACCGATTTTAAAAACGATGGAAAATTCATTTTCAACGAAAAAACACTTGTTTATTTAGAAGAAATAGCCACCACCAATTCAACCGTTGCAGAATTTCTTCACCTCATCAATAAATGCCGTGCGTTTTTTATAGAAAATGGAGGTTACTCGGTGTTGCTTAAAACATACCTCGCCAATTACTTTAACATGGCGTTGCTAAAACACTTTAATTTAGCACTTACCACCAAAAACAGACAAGAGCGTTTGATACGTATTTCCGAATTCAACACTAAAATTGCCAATTTATTGCAAGAAGACACCTTGTACATTTACGAAAAATTGGGGACCCGTTTTCGTCATTTTATGTTGGATGAATTTCAAGACACCTCGCGTTTGCAGTGGTTAAATTTAATTCCATTGGTACGTGAATCGCTTGGTGGCGGTAATCAAAACTTTATTGTTGGCGATTCTAAACAAGCCATTTACCGTTTTAAAAATGGTGTAGCCGAGCAATTTGTTGAGTTGCCCCGTATTTACAATCCAGAAAAAGATCCTCGAATTGAAGAAATATCAGCCTATTTTGATTCAATGGGTGAAAAAGAAACCTTGGAAGACAATTGGCGTTCGGCTCCAGAAATAGTCAATTTTAACAATGATTTATTTTTAAAACTGCGCGAGAATTTGGATGTGTATCAAGCACGCTTTTACGCTTCCATTACACAGAATCCAAAATCAAGCAAAAAAGGCTACGTTTACGTTGAATGTGTTAATAAAAAAAGCAAAGACGAAGAAGAAGATGGTGAAAAATACAGTAATCATTTGCCGTTTATCTTAAATTCCATTCAAGAAGCATTGGATGATGGTTTTAACCCAGGCGACATTTGTATTTTGGGTAGAAAAAATCAGTTTTGCACCTACATTGCTACACAATTGTCAGAACGTGATTATTCGGTGGTTTCTGCCGATTCGTTGAACATTGATAGTGAGTTGACCGTTAAATTTGTGTTGAGTTACTTTAAATTACGCCTCAATCCTGTCAACCAAAACACCATCAAACAGTTTTTTCACCGTTTTTGTGAGTTGTTTGAACACCCACTTTCGCACTACGAATCCTTTTTTGAATTAGTTGGTGAAAACGAGCAAAAACAGTTTAAAATCGCAAGTTTAAATTTATTTTTTCTAAAACACCCTGGTTTTGAGGCTGGTTTTTTTGCTCCTTACGAATCGATTTACGACCTCATCCAGAAGACCAATCAATTGTTTGGGTTGGCAGAATTAAAAAATCCTTACCTGCACCATTTAGCGGATTTGGTGTTTGCTTATGAAAGTAAAAATGGTCCAGATTTGAATCAGTTTTTAAGTGATTACGACAACTTGGCAAAAGAAGCTAAGGCATTGCAAATAGCAGAAAGTGATGAGGCGATAAAAATCATGACCATTCATAAATCCAAGGGACTTGAATTTCCGGTGGTGATTACCGTTTCGGAATTTGACGAGAGGTTAAAAATCAACAAAGCGTTTGCAGAAACCAACAATTATTTGATTTATGCGCAACCAAGTGTTAGTTCGCCCATTGAAGAATTAAACGAGTTGTATGCAGCAGAAAGTGACAGTGTTTTGATGGACGATTTGAATTTGACTTATGTGGCCTACACACGTCCAACTACACGTTTGTATGTAAAATCCATTTTCAACAAAAACAGGTTGAGCACTTACTTAAAATCGGCTTTATCATCTTTTGAAAACACGCAAATAACTGATGAAAAACTCATTTTTACAGCAGGTGAACGTAGTCAAAAAGTAGACACCAAAAAACAAGCGACAGACGATCATTTTTTTGTTCCTGTTTCATCGAGTGATAATTTGTGGTTTCCCGACATTGCTTTGCAAGATAACGATGAATTGGTGGCTTCCGATTTTTTATCCGACGAACAGCGTTATGGCAATCAATTTCATGCGGCCATTTCTAGCATCAATGGAAAAGAAGAAATAGAATTGGTGGTGCACCAAATGATACAAGAGGGTAATGCCGAGGCTCAATTTAAACAGCAATTGTTGACCGATTTAGAAAAACTATTCTCCAGTGAAACCTACAACCAGTTGTTTTCACACGCACAAGAAATTTTGAGTGAGCAAAGCTTTATTATTGCTGCTAATGAGCAAATTCGTCCCGATAAAATCATTGTAAAAAAAGACAAAACCATTGTTGTTGATTACAAAACAGGGGCTGCACAAAAAAAATATGCTAAACAAGTGCAACAATACTGTTCGGTGCTTCAAGAAATGGGATATCCAAATGTTGAAGGGCATTTATTTTACACCAAAGATTTTATTTTAGAAAAAGTAGTTTAAACAGCATATTTTTCCTTGTTTGAACATTGATTTGCTTTAATTTTCGTTAAATTTGATAAAAAACAACGCAATATGAATACTTCATTTACACACGCAGAAGAAAAAACCTTGGGTAGAATTTACATTTTTGTAGATGGAAAAGAAGGTGGTTTTATTGAATACCTCATCAGAGCCGACAATAGCATCAATGCACACGAAACATTGGTGCACGAACGGTTTAGAGGAAAAGGATTAGCAGGCTTACTTTTTGATGAGTTGATTGCCTATTCCAAAACAAAAAATTACAAAATTTATCCTACATGTTCTTTTATTGTTAAATCTTTTGAACGCCACCAAGAATTAAGCGATTTATTAGCAGCTGATTATAAAAATGCTTAGAACATGAAAATTATTACTTACTTACTACTGCTATTACTATTTAAAAACTTTCATTGCCACGCACAAATAACAGGTTGCACCGATCCTCTTGCCACTAATTATGATGCATTGGCAACACAAAACGATGGTTCGTGCACCTACGCCACAACAACTATTTTACCTCTTACAAGTACGCAACTACCCAATGAAATGGAAGAAACTTCGGCTTTGTTGTATAATGAAAATCAGTTGGTAACACTCAATGACGACACCCATTCATCACTCTATCAATTTAGTTTTCAAACGCCACAAACGTTTGCAACCGTTCAACTTCCTTTTAGCAACGTGGATTGGGAGGCTTTGGCGCAAGATGAAAACTACATTTATGTTGGTGATTTTGGCAACAATTCAACGGGCAACAGAACCGATTTAAAAATATACAGAGTTGCAAAAAATTCACTTTATACCTCACCTGAGGTTGACACCATTGCCTTTTCCTACGCCACACAAACCGATTTTTCTGCGCAAGCCACCAACACCACCAATTTTGATTGCGAAGCATTTATTGCCACTGATGATAAACTTTATTTGTTTACCAAAGAATGGGGAAGTAAACAAACCTCAATTTTTGAGATAGAAAAAACACCTGGCACGCACCTAGCGCAGTACAAAACCACATGGAATTGTCAAGGGTTAATTACAGATGCCACGTATTATTCCAACAAAAACACCGTGGTATTATGTGGCTACACAACCCTCATGCAGCCCTTTATTGTTTTGCTATACGATTTTACAAATAATGATTTTTTTAGTGGTAACAAACGAAAAATCAACCTCAACCTTCCCTACCATCAAGTGGAGGGAATAACAACAGAAAATGGGTTGGATTTCTTTGTGTCCAACGAAAAATTGGTGCAAGGTCCTATTAATAACCCTGCCAAAATACACCAGTTGGATTTAAGTTCCTATTTGAATCCTTTCTATAACACAATTGAACAACAAAAAAATCCGATTGCATCTTCACTAGTAGTTTACCCCAATCCTGTTGCAAGCATGTTGCATTTTCAACTGGCAAATAACGGATTGCAATACACCGTTCGTTTTTATGATGCTTCAGGTCGATTAATTGACCAAACAACTGTAGATGAACAACATACAGCTTATGAGCTAAAGCATCAATTGTTTTCCAAAGGAAGTTACAAGGCTGTTTTTTCATCAGAAAATTCAAGTGAGAAGTATTCTACTTCCTTTTTAGTGGAATAGGAACCTTAAAATCCACTACCTTTTTCACGGTATTTCGATAGTAAAATCAAAAATTTATACTTAAATTCGCACATCGAATTTTTTATAGTTTAAATCATTCGAAAAAAGTGTTAGTTAAAATATCCGTTAATAGAGAAAACAAATTTTTTCCTTTTATGAGCAATTATCAAGCATACCTTCAAGAAATTGAAGAAAGAAAGGCACAAGGGCTTCATCCAAAGCCAATTGACACTGCCGAATTAACCAATGAAATCATTGCGCAAATCAAAGATGCCAACAACGCATACCGTGCAGATTCATTGCAGTATTTTATTTACAACACCTTGCCTGGAACTACGCCAGCAGCAGGTGTTAAAGCACAATTTTTGAAAGACATTATTTTGGGCAAAGACGTGGTGGCTGAAATTACGCCTGCGTTTGCTTTCGAACTATTGTCGCACATGAAAGGAGGGCCTTCAATTGAAGTTTTATTGGATTTGGCACTTGGCGCAGATGCAACTATTGCAAAAAATGCAGCTGATGTGTTAAAAACACAAGTTTTCTTGTACGATGCCGACATGGATCGTTTAAAAGTTGCGTTTGAAGGTGGAAATGCCGTTGCTAAAGAAATTTTGGAAAGCTATGCCAATGCAGAGTTTTTCACAAAATTGCCAGACGTTCCTGAAGAAATTAAAATCGTTACCTACATTGCAGGTGAAGGAGATATTTCTACCGACTTGTTATCACCAGGAAACCAAGCACACTCTCGCTCTGACCGTGAATTGCATGGAAAATGTATGATTTCTACTAAAGCACAGGAAGAAATTATGCAATTGCGCGCTCAACATCCTGACAAAAGCGTGATGTTAGTAGCAGAAAAAGGTACAATGGGAGTTGGTTCTTCACGTATGTCGGGTGTAAACAACGTGGCATTGTGGACAGGAAAACCAACCAGCAAATATGTTCCATTTGTTAACGTTTCGCCAATAGTTGGGGGAACAAACGGAATTTCTCCAATTTTCTTAACTACGGTTGACGTAACTGGTGGTATTGGCTTGGACTTGAAAAACTGGGTAAAGAAAACCGATGCAGAAGGTAATGTTGTGAAAGATGCTAACGGTGAACCGGTGTTGGAGCAAGTATATTCTGTTGCAACAGGTACTGTTTTGACCATTAACACAAAAACAAAAAAATTATACAACGGTGACCAAGAATTGATTGACATTTCAAAAGCGTTGACCCCACAAAAAATGGAGTTCATCAAAGCGGGAGGTTCATACGCTATCGTTTTTGGTAAAAAAATACAAACATTTGCTGCTAAAACATTGGGTATTACAGCACCAGTAGTTTTTGCTCCATCAAAAGAAATTACTAAAGAGGGACAAGGTTTGACCGCTGTAGAAAAGATTTTCAACAAAAATGCAGTTGGTACAACACCAGGAAAAACATTGTATGCAGGTTCTGACGTGCGTGTAACGGTTAACATCGTTGGTTCGCAAGACACAACTGGTTTGATGACAGCTCAAGAGTTGGAATCAATGGCTGCAAAAGTGATTTCTCCAATTGTTGATGGTGCCTACCAATCGGGATGTCATACGGCATCGGTTTGGGATAAAAAATCGCAAACAAACATTCCAAAATTGATGAAATTCATGAACGATTTTGGTTTGATTACAGCGCGCGACCCAAAAGGTGTTTACCACTCAATGACCGACGTAATTCACAAAGTATTGAACGATATCACGGTGGACGATTGGGCAATTATCATTGGTGGTGACTCGCACACTCGTATGTCGAAAGGCGTTGCTTTTGGTGCCGATTCTGGTACGGTGGCATTGGCGTTGGCAACAGGTGAAGCATCTATGCCTATTCCAGAGTCTGTTAAAGTAACGTTTAAAGGGGCTATGAAGCCGTATATGGATTTCCGTGACGTTGTACACGCAACACAAGCACAAATGTTGAAACAATTCAACGGAGAGAATGTTTTCCAAGGACGTGTAATTGAAGTACACATTGGTACTTTGACATCAGACCAAGCGTTTACATTTACCGATTGGACAGCAGAAATGAAAGCAAAAGCATCTATTTGTATTTCAGAAGATGCAACGTTGATTAAATCGTTGGAAATTGCTAAAAACCGTATCCAAATCATGATTGATAAAGGTATGGACAACGAAAAACAAGTTTTAAAAGGCTTGATTGCAATTGCAAACAGACGTATTGCTGAAATTCAATCGGGAGAAAAACCAGCGTTGACTCCAGACGATAATGCAAAATACTATGCAGAAGTGGTGGTAGATTTGGATCAAATTATTGAGCCAATGATTGCCGACCCAGATGTTTACAACAAAGATGTTTCTAAGCGTTATACCCACGATACTATTCGTCCGTTATCGTATTACGGTGGAACGAAAAAAGTAGATTTAGGGTTTGTTGGATCGTGTATGGTTCACAAAGGCGACATGAAAATCTTAGCACAAATGTTGAAAAACGTGGAGGCACACTATGGAAAAGTAGAATTCAAAGCTCCATTGGTTGTTGCTCCGCCAACCTACAACATTGTTGACGAGTTAAAAGCTGAAGGTGATTGGGAAGTGTTGCAAAAATATTCTGGATTTGAATTTGATGACAACGCACCTAAAAACGAAGCGCGTACGAAATACGAAAACATGTTGTATTTAGAGCGTCCAGGATGTAACTTGTGTATGGGTAACCAAGAAAAAGCGGAAAAAGGAGATACAGTAATGGCAACATCTACACGTTTGTTCCAAGGTCGCGTGGTAGAAGATTCTGACGAGAAAAAAGGAGAGTCGTTGTTAACTTCTACGCCGGTTGTGGTACTTTCTTGTATTTTAGGAAGAACACCAACCATGGAAGAATACACCAAAGCAGTTGAAGGCATTACGTTAACGAAGTTTGCTCCATCTGAAAAGATGATGGCACACTAGTTAAATTGCTAAGAAATAATGAAAAGGCGGTACTTGTTACC
>JAKQEZ010000219.1 GCA_029558435.1 Bacteroidota bacterium | reverse complement strand
GCCAAGAGGTTTGCCATTCGGGGCTTTGCTTAATTTGCCATATTTTCTCTTAGCAAATTCCTTTACAAACTTTTTAAATTTTGGCTGTATATCACCATAGTAATCCATATCCTCGTGTAAAAAGAATGCATTTTGGTTTTCTGATTTATGCTCCGGGAAATGATACAGGGAGAAAAAATCCTCAGAAACCTTTCCCAAAATATCCTTTTTAGAAACTCCTTTCAGTAAATAATTCCGCCAGTTGATCGCCAGCTTGTCTAAATCCCTAAAATTACCGTGAAATTTATGGGAATTTGATTCAAGCCAGTTCTTAAAGTTATTATCAGGCATTTCACTTTCAGGGAAATCCATTTTGGTCCATGTCGCTTGGAAATCATTCCATATAGAACCGTTTTTTTCAGTAAACGATGGGAAATAAACAACAAGCTGGGAAATTCGGTCAAAAAATTTATGCAACAGATATTCCTCACTATCCCGAAGTGTTTTTATCTCATAAGAAGAAGTAAAAACAATACGGCATTGGTACTTTTTTTCACTCCACCCGTATTTGCCATTAGAGGTTGATAGAAACTCAAACAAAATTGCTTGTGTCGCCTTGCTCAACTCTTCAACCTCATCAATTACAAGTAGTTTATTTTCTGCTTCCTTAAATCTTTCCTCCCAATACCTTTCATCAGCATTCTTTGCAATCCACCCGTTAATTGAGATTATGCCCGAAAGACAATCACTTTGCTTGTTTTCTTTACTTATTTCGTTAAGCCAGTGGGTTTTTCCAGTCCCCCTTGCACCTAAAACCAGAACAGAAAACCTTCCTGGGTTGTGCAGGTAACCTATTAAGTCTTCAATAGGAGTTTTGCGAAACTCAGCCTGTTTAGTGTAAAACGAGCCTTTTATGCTTTTATTTCCGTATTTCATTGCGTATAAATGCGTATAGTACGCAAACATACGTTTTTATTAGAGATTTGCATAAGAATTATTCAAGCACAATGACCAAACAGATTTTAGAGTTCAAGAAAACAGACCACTTCTTATTCCACCAGTGGAACAGAAGTATTGACGACCAAATGCTTTACAAAATCATCCCTTTTGTAGAATGCACAAAATGCGAAAAAGATGTAGTGTTTGTGCTGCCTTCATTCCTTAGTAAAAAAGGTATGAGTAAAGATGATAAGCAATGCCTCATATTAGTTATCAAGGGAAATTTATTGGTAACAGGTTATTGGTGCGACCATCCAAACTATTTATTCAACAAAAAAGATAAAGTTCACTTTCAAATCCTCTATTAATATGCATATCCTCAAAATTATTCACGGCTATCCACTAAACTACAATGCAGGTTCAGAAGTCTACAGCCAATCAATTTGCAACGAACTTTCAAAACATCACAAGGTTTCTGTTTTCACAAGAGAAGAAAACCCATACAGACCAGACTTTGAAATTAGAAAGCAAACAGAAAACAACAACTTGGATTTTTACTTCGTAAACAATCCACAGGGCAAAGATGGCTACCGCCATCAGGCAATGGATAGCAATTTTGCAAAGCTCATTGCTTCAATCAAACCCGACATTGCACACATTGGGCATCTCAACCATCTTTCCACCGGAATTGTAGATGAACTCAATAAACAAAACATTCCAATCGTTTTTACCCTTCACGACTTTTGGCTGATGTGTCCAAGAGGGCAATTCCTAACAAGAAGCATAGGCAAGGAAAACAACTTTCAGTTGTGTTCCTCACAGCAAGACCAAAAATGTGCAACCGACTGTTATAAAGTTTATTTCAGTGGCAGAGCAGAAAACGAAGCCCAAGACATTGAACATTGGAGTGCCTGGACACACCAAAGAATGATTGAAACAAAAGCAATCATCAACAAAGTTGATGCTTTCATTGCCCCATCTAATTACCTGCGTAATAGATTTGTAAATGAGTTTTCAGTGCCTGAAAACAAAATCATTTACTTAGATTATGGTTTCCCTACTGAATACCTAACACAAAACGAAAAATCAAAGGACAATACCAATTTCACCTTCGGTTATATTGGCACACTAATACCGGCTAAAGGAGTAAATCAACTCATTGAAGCCTTTTGCCAAATTGAAACACCAGCAACACTAAGAATTTACGGCAGACAAAACGGACAAAGCACAGATGCTTTAAAGTTGCTTGCCAGCAAATCAAAAAACAAGATTGAATTTGCAGGAGAATACATCAATCACAACTTAGCCAATGATGTTTTCTCAAAGGTTGATTGCATTGTAGTTCCAAGCATTTGGGCAGAAAACTCACCACTTGTAATTCATGAAGCACAATCTTGTAAAGTTCCAGTAATCACAGCCGATTTTGGAGGAATGAAAGAGTATGTGCAACATCAAGTAAATGGACTTTTGTTTGAACACCGCAATACAAATTCATTGGCAGAGCAAATGAAGTTTGCTATCGCAAACCCTCATTTGATGAAAGTATATGGCCAGAAAGGTTATTTGTTTTCTGCCGATGGCAGTGTTCCAAATATCCAAGACCATTGCAAAGAATTGGAGAAAATATACAACAGCTTCATTACTCCTAAAACCCTTTGGAGAATAACCATTGACACCAACCCCGAAGATTGCAACCTCAAATGTATCATGTGCGAAGAACACAGCCCTTACAGTGATTTCATACCAACGCTATTCAAAGAAACGGGAGTAAAACGCAGAAGAATGAAGTTTGAAACAGTAGAAGATATTTTTCTGCAAGCAGAAAAATTAGGAGTAAGAGAAATTATCCCTTCTACAATGGGCGAACCATTGCTTTACAAAGAGTTTGATAAAATATTTGAATTATCAGAGCAGAAAAACATAAAAATAAATCTCACAACAAACGGAACATTTCCCAAAAAATCAGTTGAAGAATGGGCAAAATTAATTGTGTCAAATACTACCGATGTAAAAATTAGTTGGAACGGATCAACAAAGGAAACATCAGAGAAAGTAATGACAGGAATTGACTTTGAAAAAGCAATTGAGAATGTAAAAGAGTTTATCAAATACCGTGATGAACACCTTGCAAATACAGGCTACTTCTGCCGAGTAACACTTCAACTAACTTTCATGCAAAACAATATGCACGAATTAGCAGACATTGTAAAATTAGCTGCTTCATTAGGTGTTGATAGAGTAAAAGGGCATCAGCT
>JAKQEZ010000199.1 GCA_029558435.1 Bacteroidota bacterium | reverse complement strand
ACCAAGCAACTTGGAACATTAAAAAAGATGGTACTTGGGACAAAGTTGTTGATTTCACATATGTTTCAGGAAGTACTACTTACAAATATACTATCACAAGTTCAGGTAAATGGGATTTCTTAAAAGGTGTAAGTAAAGATTTCAAAAACAATGAAAGAGTTGTTTTCAACACTTTGAAAAAAGTTGTGACAGTAAGTTCTTTATACACAACCTCATCTTCTGATACATACAAAGACGGTGAAGTTTCTACAGTTTATGTAATTACAGAATCTAAAGGTAAATCTTTGAAATTGTCTGCTGAAGGTTCAAATGTTAAATCAACTACAAATCATACACTAACTATTAACACTAAAGAAACATATAGTTTACAACAATAAGAAGTATCAACAGTATTTGAAAGGCGAGCTTGAAACTCGCCTTTTTTTATGCTTTAATTTATCGATATATATGATCAATAAACTTGTAACGATAAAACATAATTCATAAAAAAAGAGTAACGAATGCCTTTTACATAAAAAAACGCCTCTAGCAACAGCTAAAGGCGTTATATACAAAATCAATTATTTTTATTAAAATTCTGCGTTTCCTGGTGTGCGTGGGAAAGGAATCACATCACGAATGTTTGACATTCCTGTAACAAACATAACCATACGTTCAAATCCTAAACCATAACCAGCATGTGGCACACTACCAAATTTGCGGGTATCCAAATACCACCACAAATCTTCTTCATGAATACCAAAAGCGGCACATTTTTCTTTCAACACGTCTAAACGCTCTTCACGTTGAGAACCTCCAACCATTTCACCAATTCCTGGGAATAAAATATCCATGGCTGCAACCGTTTCTTTGCCTGGTTCACAGTTATCGTCGCGGCGCATATAAAACGCTTTGAACGATGCTGGATAGTTGGTGATAATTACTGGACGTTTGAATTCTTTTTCAACCAAGTAACGTTCGTGCTCACTTTGTAAATCAGTTCCCCAATTCACATCGTATTTGAATTTCTTTTTCTTGTAATGATTAGAATTCATCAAAATATCGATGGCTTCTGTATAAGTGATACGTTTAAAATCGTTGTTGATGACAAAATTCAAACGATCAATAAGCGACAATTCGTTTCTTTCGTTGGCTGGTTTTGCTTGTTCTTCTTTTTGCTCACGCTCGTTTAAGAACGCCAAATCATCTGCATAATTTTCAACAATGTAACGGCAAATGTATTTCAACATGTCTTCAGCCAAATCCATATTATCGTTCAAATCGTTGAAAGCAACTTCTGGTTCTATCATCCAGAATTCTGCCAAGTGACGAGAAGTGTTGGAATTTTCTGCTCTAAACGTTGGGCCAAACGTATAAACTTGTCCCAATGCCAAAGCTCCCAAT
>JAKQEZ010000156.1 GCA_029558435.1 Bacteroidota bacterium | reverse complement strand
ATCGTTTCTCGTTCCTGAAGGGCTTCTAATACAACTTTTGTCTTAAAACCCGATGTGTGATGTTTTCGCTTTTTCATAACAACAAGTTTAGTGATTTTTCAAACGATACTTGTTGTCTAAATTTTGGGGGTAATTATATTTATCATTTGAATTACCACCAATAGAAACACAAGAAAAAGTCGTTTTAATAATTGAGAAGGTAAAATCAAGATTAGATAAGATAAATTCATTACGAGCAGAACAAAACAAAGACATTAGCAATCTGCTTTTCAGCAAATACACCGATTTAATTAAAAATGCGGAATGGTTGCCAATGAAGGAAATTGCTCCAATAATCCGCAGACCTGTTACAATAAATGAGGATAATTTATACCCTGAATTAGGAATCCGCTGTTTTGGCAATGGTACATTTCATAAACCAGCCTTGACAGGAACTGAAGTTGCGACAAAAAAGATTTTCCAAATTAAAACGGGTGATTTGGTATTCAGCAATGTTTTTGCTTGGGAAGGTGGAATTGCAGTTGCCAAAGAAGAAGATAACGACCGATATGGTTCGCACCGTTTTATATCTTGTCTAGTAGATAATGAAAAGGCGTTGGCAGAATATTTATGTTACCATTTTCTTTCGCCTAAAGGACTGGAAGATATTAATGCTTGTAGTCCGGGCGGAGCGGGCAGAAATAAAACTTTGGGTTTAGACAAGTTGATGAAAATAAAAGTGCCTATTCCTTCTTTAGATTCGCAAAAAGAGTTTGTTGAGTTACTTAAAAAAACAAACGCAATAAAAGAGTATCACAAACAAACAGAACAGGAATTAAATGAACTTTTGCCGAGTTTATTGGATAAGGCGTTTAAAGGAGAGTTGTTTTCAAATGAAATAGCAGAGAGTTTTTCGATAGCCGCCGAACCAAAAGTTTCGTATGTGCCTAATTCATCAATACCCAAAAACAAGAAAGGTTTTGCCAAACAGGTTTTAGGTGGTAAAATAGTTTCTTTGTTCAAAGACGATAAGCAATTCACAAACATAAAACTTCAAAAATTACAGTATTTAGCCGAACATATTATTGAGGAAGATTTAAACTGGAATTATTACAGGCAGTCGGCAGGTCCATACGACAATAAATTTATGCACTCGGTTTTTTATAAGTTGCAACAAAATCAGTGGTTTGAAAATAGAAATTATAAGTTTTATCCTTTAAAAAAAGCAAATGATATTGACCGCTATTATCAAAATTATTTTGGTAACAAGGAGGAAAAACTGAATAAACTGTTTTGCCTTTTACAAAATGCGTCAGAAAAATTTTGTGAAGCAGTAGCTACAATTTATGCCGTGTGGAATAATCACATTATCCAAAATTTAACATTTGATAAATCCAGAATCAAAACTGATTTCTTTGAATGGAGTAATCGAAAAGAACAGCAATTTACCGAAGTTGAATTTGAGAAAGCACTGGATTGGATGAATAAGCAAAATATTGTACCAACTGGTTTTGGGCACTTAATAAAAGAAAAAAAGTAATGCAATATGGCAAAAATCAATGTAAAAGATACGGAAATTACAATTATATCGGTTGAGGAGAAAGATTACATTTCACTTACCGATATGGCAAATGCAAAAGAAAGTGAAAGCCGTGCTGCCGATATTATTAAGAACTGGTTGAGAAGTCGTTATACGCTTGAATTTTTAGGTACTTGGGAGCAAATAAATAACCCCAATTTTAAAGTGGTCGAATTTGACCACTTTAAAACTCAGGCTGGTTTACCAAGTTTTGTGTTAAGTGTTTCGGAATGGATTGAAAAAACCAATGCCGTTGGGATTATCGTAAAAAAAGGCAAGTATGGAGGAACTTTTGCCCATAAAGACATAGCTTTTGAATTTGGCTCAGCTATCAGTGTGCCTTTCAAGCTGTATTTGATAAATGAATTTCAAAGACTTAAAGAAGAAGAACAAAAGCAACTTGGTTGGACTGCAAAACGGGAATTGGCAAAGTTGAATTATCATATTCATACCGATGCAATTAAACAAAATCTTATTCCGCAAGAGCTTTCATCAGCACAAACATCAATAATTTATGCCAATGAAGCCGATGTGTTGAATGTTGCTTTATTCGGGATTACCGCCAAACAATGGAGAGACGCAAATCCTGATTTGAAAGGAAATATTCGTGACTATGCTACAATAAACGAATTGATTTGTCTATCAAATATGGAAAACCTGAATGCAGTGTTTATCAACGAAAAGATACCCCAAAAAGAACGCTTGATAAAACTAAATCAAATTGCAATTCAGCAAATGAGTATTTTACAAGATGTTGAGAACCGAAAATTATTGAAATAAAACCTTAAATCCCGAAATTATGCTTACACTTAAAGAAGTAAAAATCGCTAAATATAAAAGCTATCTGGAAACACAGGTAGTTTCAATAGAAGACAAGATTACTACCCTTGTTGGTAAGAACGAATCAGGAAAAACTGCATTTCTCGAAGCTATTGCAAAATTCAATTATTTTGAAAAAGACCCAAAGTTTCACTTTGATGTTACATCGGATTTCCCAAGAAACGAGCTAAAGAAATATCAAAGAGATAATGAACCTGTAGAAGTTATCAAATGTACTTTTGAAATTTCAGATGAACTGTTAAAAGAAATTTCCGATGATTTAGGAGAGGATGTTTTTAAAATAAAATCATTTTCCTATGGCATCAAATATGATGGGAATAACACCTGGTACGATTTGTCAGCCAATGAAGAAGCTTTTTTAAAGACCTACATTAAACAGAATGAGTTCTCAGTAGAAGCAACAGAAGAATTAAAAGGAATTAAATCAGTTAAAGCGCTTGAAACTCTAAATACAACAACTCAAAATGAAGAAGTAAAGAAATTATATCAGGAGTTAAAAAAGGAATACATTGACAAGGCTTATAAATGGGATAACATTGTAAAAGGCTACATTGCAAAGAATTATTTGGAACCTAATTTTCCTAAATTCTGGTATTTTGACGAATACTTTTCCTTGCCTTCAAGGGTAAATATAAATCGGTTACAAAGTAATCAAACTGATGCAGAATTGACAGCAGAAGCATTAAAAACATCGAAAGCACTATTTGAACTTGCAGGTATTGACATTGCTAAACTTGTTAACGCAAGTACTTTTGAAACTTTTATCGCTGAGCTTGAAGCAACTTCAAATGAAATAACAGACCAGATATTTGAATACTGGTCAACCAATGAAAATTTGGAAATTAAATTTGAAATTGAAACAGTTAAAAATCCACAAAACCCAAATGTAATTGAGAAAGTTTTAGATATTCGAGTTAGAAACACACGCCACAGAGTTTCTTTACCTTTGAAAAACAGAAGCAAAGGCTTTAATTGGTTTTTCTCCTTTATTGTTTGGTTTAGTAAAATTCAAAGTGATGGCAATAAAAACTTCATTCTTTTACTTGACGAACCTGGTTTAAATTTACACGCATCTGCTCAAGCCGATTTATTACGTTATATTGAAGATTTAGCAAAAGAATATCAGGTAATTTATACAACTCATTCTCCATTTATGATAGATTCTAATCATTTGGAACGAGTGAGAACAGTTTATGATAGCGATGCAGGAAGCATTATATCAAGTGCAATACAAGAAAAAGACCCTGACACTTTATTCCCTTTACAAGCTGCTTTAGGCTATGATATTGCTCAAAACCTATTTATCTCAAAGAACAATTTGCTCGTTGAAGGCCCAGCCGATTTACTTTATCTTACAATTATAAGCAGTATCTTAGAATCAGAGAAACGAGAAGGTTTAAAGGAAAGTATTACAATTGTTCCAATTGGCGGAATGGATAAAGTCGCTTCTTTTATTTCATTATTGAGAGGTAGTAAATTAAATATTGTCTGTTTACTTGATTCATTTTCAGACCAAAAAGGAAAGCAAAGGATTGACGACCTAATTAAAATAAAAATCATAAAGGATAGAAATGTAAGATACTTTGATGAGTTTGTAAAAACAACAAACGGCAAAGCCGACATTGAAGATTTATTTGAAAAGTCAGAGTATCTGGATTTGTTTAATAAATCATTTACAGAGTATAAGGACTTTGTAGTAGCAGATTTGGACAATAAACTTCCAAACATTCTACAACAGATTAATAAACTTATCAGTAAAGACCATTTCAATCATTATAGACCTGCAAATCAATTGGCGAAAATGTCAGTTGATAGTAAATATTTCTCAAAAGACACGTTGAATAGGTTTGAAAATATGTTTAAAGAAATAAATAAATTGTACTAAACCCACGCTTCGTAGTCAAGCACATTTGCAGGTCGCACCAGCCATCGCTAAGACCAAAACCTGCAAAAGAGCTTGCCTACCCCAACGCACGGTAGACAGAAAAGATGCAGCAAAAATGAAAGATAAATTAACGAAAGACAAAGAAGGCCAGTTGGTAACACGCGGTATAGTTAATTGCCGGTGCAGTGCGTATTCGGGCGTTTCAGCCCGTATCAAAAGTAGTTGTAACTTGACAGGAAAGTGCTTCGAAATCGGCAACTAACCATACCGCCATCCGTTGGCTGCAATGCTAACAGACTCCTAAACGACTTCGTGCAAACGGTCAGTTTTCGGTTCGACAAGACAAAAATCAACAAGACAATTTGGCAACTTAACCGAGCAGAAAGAGTAACTTTGAGCAGCCTGAAACAAGAGATAAAAAAGAATGAATTTAACAATTGAAAACATACTATTAGTTGGCTCTTTATTACTTTTTGTAAGCATTATTGTTGGTAAGACATCATACAAATTTGGTGTTCCTACATTATTGCTCTTTTTGGCAATTGGAATGTTGGCAGGTTCTGACGGCATTGGTGGTATTCAATTCGACAACCCACAAATTGCTCAATTTATAGGTATTGTTTCGTTGAATTTCATTTTGTTTTCAGGCGGTCTTGACACTAATTGGACTTCAGTAAGACCAATTCTTCGAGAAGGGCTTGCATTGTCTACTTTAGGTGTTTTACTGACAGCACTATCACTTGGCACATTTGTTTGGTTTGTAACTGACTTTACAATTTATGAAAGTATGCTGTTGGGTTCAATAGTTTCATCAACAGATGCGGCAGCAGTATTTTCAATTCTTCGGTCAAAGAACCTTGCTCTTAAAACCAATTTGAGACCCACATTAGAATTGGAAAGTGGAAGTAACGACCCAATGGCGTATGTGTTGACCATTGCGTTTTTGACTTTGGTAGTCAACCAAGACCAAAACCTTGCGTCTATCATACCTCTGTTTCTGCAACAAATGATTTTAGGGGGAATTGCAGGTTTTGCTTTTGGAAAATTGAGTAAATTCATTATTAACAAAATCAAACTTGACTTTGAAGGACTTTATCCAGTCTTGGTTATTGCTTTAATGTTCATCACATTTGCTGCAACTGACTTTGTTGGTGGCAATGGCTTTCTCTCAATTTACATTTGTGCTGTTTATTTAGGCAATCAAGACTTGATACATAAGAAAACCATTCTTAAAATGTATGACGGCTTGGCTTGGCTTATGCAAATTGTTCTATTCTTAACTTTAGGGTTGCTTGTTTTTCCTTCGCAAGTTTTTCCATATATGGGCATTGGACTTCTAATTTCGTTGTTCCTAATTATTGTTGCCCGTCCTATAGGCGTTTTTCTCAGTTTGGTGTTTTTTAAGATGAAGTTGCGAAGGCGGTTTTACATTTCTTGGGTTGGTTTAAGAGGAGCCGTTCCTATTGTATTTGCAACTTATCCACTTTTAGCAGGTATTGACAAAGCCAATATGATTTTTAATATAGTATTCTTCATTTCTGTCACTTCAGTTCTCATTCAGGGTACAACATTATCAATTGTAGCAAAGTGGCTTAATGTTGCATTACCCGAAAAAGCAAAAAAAATTACTGAATTAGACCAACTTGTTTTGGACCTCCCAAAATCATCATTACAGGAATTTGAAATTTTGCCCGATTTTCACGCAGTAGGTAAGAAAATTGTTGATTTGAATTTTCCTAAATCTGCCTTTATAATTATGATTAAACGAAATGGAGAATTTATCCGCCCAGGTGGCTCAACTATCATTGAATCAAAGGATATACTAATGGTGCTTGCAGACAATAAGGAGGATTTTGAAAAGGTGGACGACTGTATTCAAAAGTCAAACAAGAAATTAATTACATAATGAATAAAAAATAAAGAAGCACGGCAGCCAACATTGTATAAGAGCAATAGCGGGAGAAGTGGTAAAATCAAAGTCTGTGCATTTAATAAACTTTGGTGGTGGGCGGACAGGTAATCGCCTTGAAATCCGCTACTGCTCTTATACTTGACCGTTAGCGGGTATTAATGCATTAGAAAGTTAAATGGCT
>JAKQEZ010000122.1 GCA_029558435.1 Bacteroidota bacterium | reverse complement strand
TAGTTGTTTTTGATGCTCCTATCGACAATAGGAATAGTGGCATCACACTATATACCATTTTGGTAGATGTGTCTGTGAAAAAACTTGTTAATCCGGTGAAAAAAGCATTTTTCTCTAATCCAAATATTTTTTTCTTTTCATCCATTTTATTAGTCATTCCGCAGTGTCTTTTTTAATGTTGCCTAACGGTTTGGCGGTATGTTTATGTTGCCGATTTCGAAACACTGTCCTGTCAAATTACACGAAAGTTTATTATGTGCAGAAACGCTGAAATACCCACTGTCTCGGCAATAAAATATACCGCCTGTTATGGTGCGTTGTTCCTTATCCATCGAGTTCATTGCCAGATTGTTTGTACTTACTAAATTCTATTTTGAAAAATCGTATTGTGAAATATATAATTAGACCAACCATAATTCCATATAAAACGTATGCAATGCCTTGCTTGTATATGTTCTTGTAATTGTCGCTTATTATTAAAAAAGTCGTAGAAGTTCCAACAACAAAACTTATTGATATTAGTGTCATTGAAACAATATAACCAATTGAAGCAAACAGTGTTTTTTTATTTTTTGGCATCTTGTAGAACATTTTATGAAACGAAACGGTGTCGTTAAAGAACAAGTATGAAACAAATTGTTTGATGTTCAAATTTTTCTCAGGTGGTGTGTCGGGTTTGAACTTTAAAAGATAAAAGTATAAAAGATAAATCATTATGACAACGAGTGTGACCTGAATAATAACAAAACTTGTCCATCCTGCACCAAATAGCTTCACTAACACGTTCGTTTCATTAGCCAAGTCAGGAGTATATAAATAAGTTGTTGTTGCGTCATAAAGTCTGCCGACAATTACAAGCAAGGCAAGAATTGCAAAATTTATTTTAATATGTCGCTTGTTCTTGTTTTTCAACAATACGATGTGTTTTTAATGAGTTTTACCGTTTATCTAATTGTTTTAATGTCAATAAATTAACTGTCCAATATAATGTAAAAGAAACAATTCCAGTCAGAGAAACTAATAATAATTCCTTAATTCCAAAGTTTGGTTCCCAAAAAACTAATCCGAAAGTCAACCCTGAAATTAAACAAAGTAGTCCGGTGAATTGAACAATTGTCAATCCCCAAACTTTTTTCTGAGATTTAAATTTTCTCCAAAAGGGTAGTGTTAAAGTAAACTGAATTGTCAGTGCAATAATTGTTACTATTGGCACAAATAGTTTAAAAAAACCATTGTCAGGAGAGGTAAAAGCATCTCCATTGTGCACAATAAGATTAAACACTACTAAAAGTCCAAGTACTGTCAAAATTCCGAGCGTTGTCGGTAAAATTGTCTCAATGATTTTTGTTTTCATACTTCTTATTTTAAATTTCTCTTTAAACGGTCAAACTCATTAAAATATTTTGTCTGGCTTTATTTACAATGCACCATAACGGTCGAGGCTATATGCAGTAAGGGATTGCGGGCTACATACCTGTCCAGATACCCCGAAGTTTATGCGTGGCAGAATGCTTGAATTACCACTGAAACCCTTATTGCATATAGCCTTTGTTATGCACCCGTAATTTTTATCAATCTTTTATCATCTTGCTCAAATATCGGTTTGTTTTGCTGTCGGTGCGTATGTAATATAAACCCGTATTTAAGTCAGATACATTTATACTTGTTTTGCCGGGCTTTGTAATTTGTTTTACCAATTGACCGTTTTGATTAAAAATTTTAATGCTTTCGATGGTTTCGTTGTTCGGAATTGCAAGGTTTATTTCTTTGATTGTGGGATTTGGATAAACTTGCAAGTTTATGTTTTTATCAAATTCGGTTTCATTTATTGAAGAAGTTACTGGTCCCCAAATATGTTGAACTGTATCTAGTTGTTGCACCAAGCTGTCGGTAATGTTAAAACGAT
>JAKQEZ010000738.1 GCA_029558435.1 Bacteroidota bacterium | reverse complement strand
TTTAATGTTAAAGGCGGAGTGGTAGAAATGCTTAAAAACAAAGTTGTTGTTTTGGCTGAGTCTGTTTAATAAAATTATTCCTCATTGGTAAAAAGCCGCCCTAAAGGGCGGCTTTTTTTGCTTATGCCCGGTTAAAAAATTCTTTTTTACAACATGAAAAATATTTCTCTTTTTTTTGAATTAGAAAATATTTTTATATTTACAGTTGTTGCATACCTATTATAAAATGTAACGTCCTAAAGTTTGGTTGTTTGAGGGACAGAAATTGGGAGAACAGTACACAAGGAGTTTGCAATTGGTATTGAAACAAGCTCTGATAAAAGCAAAAATCAAAAAGCCTGCAACACTTCATTGACTTAGACACAGTTATGCTATGCTTTGTTAGAAAATGGTACTGACATCCGATATATACAGGAATTATTGGGACATAATAGCTCCAGAACAACAGAAATTTATACACATGTGAGTACGAGAGATATACAGCACATCAAGAGTCCGTTTGACGATTTATAGGGATTGAAAGCTAAAAACTAATACAATAAACTATCAAATTAAATTTCTGTTATTTTTGACAATGATAAAAGGAGGTAGAGTTTCGCCAATACAACAAAGGGTTGTGTATAAGGGATAAAAACCTTCGAGTATAAGTAAGTTAGCGGTTATGGTAGGACGACCGTAAAATGAAAAGTTGAACATAAAACGAAAAGACAATGGCAAATGAAATATTATTTACGGAACGTCAGAAATTCAAACAATGGTGGTTGTGGGTAATTCTGTTGGGTATTAACGGACTTTTTTTGTTTGGAGTTTTCAAACAAGTTATCGGTGGACAACAATTTGGCGACAAACCAATGAGTAACGCAGGACTTTTAGTAACGGCAGGATTAACATTGCTATTAACGTTGTTATTTGTAAATTTTCGACTTGACACAAACATTAAAAAAGACGGAATTTATGTTCGCTTTTTTCCGTTTCACTTAAAGTTCAAACATTACACTTGGGACAGTTTGACAAAATCATTCGTTAGACAATATTCACCGCTGACAGAATACGGTGGTTGGGGTTTGCGACTTGGACTTTTTGGAAAAGGAACAGCATTTAATGTTTCGGGTGACAAAGGTTTACAACTTGAATTTACAAACAAAAAGAAACTACTTATTGGAACAAACAAACCAGACGAACTGACTGAAACTCTGAACAAAATTGGACAATTAAAACAATGAAGAAAAAACCACAAACCGCTAATCGAGTAGGCGGCTCCGCCAGAGACTGACGGAGTGCTACCGATAGCTATCGGTATCTCACACCACTAAGCGTACGGGTCGCATACTTAGCGGTTCACAGATAGATGGGTTTAGTGTTGTGTAAATGTCCAACAAACTTTCGTAGCCTCGTTGCTTTAACCTTTGTAGGGTAATAGTTGAACCAAAAGATAATATACTGAATTGTTTTAAATCCAATTTATCTACAAAAGCATCAATAAAACGAATTTCATTGTCCAATCATATCTGAGAAAATGTAATTTGTTCGCGGTTGACCCCTTGTATTTGTGGCATTTTTATTTGCTCTTTTCTCCCTAAAACTATTGAAATTATTTTATGTTTGTAAATGATTATAGATTATTTTTTTCACAACTTGTTCCGATTGCTCGGGAGACTGACGTTACCTGCCTTTTTAGACAACCGGTCAATAAACGATTACAAAATGAAACAGATATTTTTTTTCACAACCCTGATTTGTATGCTAATTTCCTGCAAGCAGAACGGAAAACAACAAACGGAATCAGTGAGTAGCAATGGAAAAGGAATT
>JAKQEZ010000081.1 GCA_029558435.1 Bacteroidota bacterium | reverse complement strand
GCCAATACGAGAAGCCATCCAAGGCGTTAAAGTAAAACCAACCAATAAACTGGTGAGAGTAGAAGTTACTACTACAACCGAAAACTGCTTGAGCATATCGGCAACAAACACTTGTAAAAAAAGAATTGGTAAAAATACTACTACGTCAACTAATGTAATAGACAATGCAGCAAAGCCAATTTCCATTCTGCCATCCATTGCAGCAGTTCGTTTATCTTTTCCCCTGTCTAAATGTTTTTGAATATTTTCTAATACTACCACCGCATCATCCACCAAAATTCCAATGATTAAAGACATTGCGAGTAAGGTCATTAGGTTTAGCGTGTAGCCCAAAAGCCACATTACTGCAAACGCTGTAACTAAAGAAGTTGGAATTGCAACAATTACAATTAAAGAGTTTCTGAAACTTCTTAGGAATAAAAGCATCACCAATGAAACCAATATTACCGCCAAAATCAAATCAAAAACTACAGAATTAACAGCTGCAATAGTGTTGTCTGTGCTATCATCTGCAATAATAAATTTCACACCTGCATTTGAATTTTGTTGTTCAATGGATTTGAATTTTTCTCGAACTAATTTTGAAACATCAACAGCGTTTGCATCGCCTTGTTTTTTCAACATTAAGCCAATTCCATTTTTACCATTGTAACGACTAATAGAAGTCGTTTCTTTTACACCATCAATAACATCTGCTATATCTTTTACATAAACTGGACTTCCTAAAACAGGCATTGTAACTTGAACTTTTTTAATGTCTTCTAACGATGTAAATTTTCCAGTTAAACGAACTGAATTACTTTCTTTTTCTGTTTGCACTTTTCCAGCAGGTAAGTCTAAGCCCGAGCGATTAATAGCTTCAACAACCTGAACCATTGAAATTTTATACAATTTCAGTTTGTCTTGATTTATTTTTACTTGTATTTCTCTTTCTTCTCCTCCTAAAACGGTAATCTCTGCAACGCCTTTTATTTGTTGAATTTGTGGCAGATAATCATCTTTCATTTTTTGATAAAACTCAGTAGCAGATAAATTACTTGTTGCACTAATTGACATTATAGGCAAATCATTAGGTGAAACTTTACTCATTACAGGACTTAAAATATCTTGTGGTAAATCTTTGCGAATGTTGTCAATGTAGCGTTGGGCATCTTGCATTGTTTTATCTAAATCTGTTCCATATTTCAGATTTGCAATGATGATAGAAGCATTTGGTAACGACTTTGTAACCAAGTAATCTACACCTTCCAAATTGGATAAAGCATCTTCTATTTTTCGTGAAACGGATGTTTCTACTTCGTTTGGTTCGGCACCAGGATAAACAGTCTTAATTACAACTACGGGCTGATTAAAGTCGGGCATTAACTCGTAACTCAAATTTTTATACCCGATAAATCCTAATAAAGTAAATACGCTGAAAAGCACTATTATCAGCGAAGGACGTTTGATTGATATTTCT
>JAKQEZ010000080.1 GCA_029558435.1 Bacteroidota bacterium | reverse complement strand
ACTGCTTTTCAATCACCGGATGACGACCTTCTTTTATTTCTAAGGCAAAACTATCGTCTAAAACCGGTTGCGAATAGTTGTTTTCTATTGCCAATTGCGTAAACGAGTTCAGACAGTCTAATTGGGCAATTAAATTGGCATTGTGTTGTACAGGTTTGATATAAGTTCCCATCCAAATAACCAATTGCTCATACAACTGATTTTCCAATGCTTGAATTTTCTCTTCAGCACCTAAAATTTTGGATTCGTATTCTTTTAATTCTTCGGTAATGTAACGTTCGGCACTTACCAAGGTTTGTTTTCTAATCCATTCGCTTGGTACTTTATCTTTGTGCGTATTACGAACTTCAATATAGTAACCAAAAACATTATTAAACGAAACTTTCAACGATGGAATGCCTGTTCGCTCGCTTTCTCTTTGTTCCAAATCATCCAAATAGCCTTTTCCAGTGGAAGAAATAGCACGCAATTCGTCTAATTCAGTGTTGATTCCTGTGGCAATGGCATTTCCTTTGTTGATATTCACTGGAGCGTCTTGGTTTAAAGTGGTTCCAATTTTCTCTCGCAACAATTCACAAGCATGTAAACTGTCACCAATGACTTTCAATGCTTCATTTTTAGCCGAAAGTGCCAACGATTTTATTGGAATAACAGCATCCAACGATTCTTTTAAATAAATAACTTCTCGAGGCGAAATTTTCCCAGTTGCTACTTTGGAAATTAAACGTTCCAGATCTGAAATTTGCTTAATTTGGTATTGAATTTGTTGCAATATATCCTGATTTTCCTTCAAATATGCTACGACTTCATGACGGCTTTTGATTTTATTTGCATCTTTCAATGGCAACGCTAGCCAACGCTTCAACAAACGACTTCCCATTGGCGAAAGCGTTTTATCGATAACATCTAATAAGGTAACTGCATTGGGATTCGTAGAATGATACAATTCCAGATTTCGAATGGTAAAACGATCCATCCAAACGTAAGCATCTTCAGCAATGCGTTGGATATTAGTAATATGTTGGATTTTATTGTGCTGCGTTTCCGATAAATAATACAAAACCGCACCAGAAGCCACAATTCCATCAAGCAATTCTTCTATTCCAAAACCTTTTAAGGAATTGGTTTGAAAAAAATGAAATTATCGAAGATGAAGAATTAAAGAATTATGTCTTAAAGCTTAAAACGTGTATGAATGATAAATATCTACAACTATATTATAAAAATGTGAAAAAAATCCTTGGTAGAATAAATTTTTTAGAA
>JAKQEZ010000079.1 GCA_029558435.1 Bacteroidota bacterium | reverse complement strand
GACTCATAATTTTGCAACTTTTGGTCGAGGACACAAAATAATGAATTTTTTACCATTCAGGTGAGAGGGCTTTATGCCCTTTCATTTGAAAAATTTAATTATTTCATGACCATTTGTCGCATTTACTAATTGAACTTACTAATTTAATGGTTGATTCGTTTAATTTTGGTTATAAAATTAGTTTTTTTGGATGAAAAATCCTTTACTTTTAGCGGTTTTACCAGCTTTGTTAATCGGTTTGTTGAATGGTTATTTACTTGAGAAAAAAGGGTATAACCGTTGGCAATACACGTTTTATGGCTTTTTAGTGAGTTATATTTTTTTAGTTAAATCGATTGCTTATTTTTTAGAATAATGACAGTTTTTAATAGTTACATTCAAGCATTTCAGCAACTCGGATTTTATTTATCCAATGGTGCTATCTGGAAATTTATCATTCCTTCAGTGGTGGTTACTGTTTTCTATGGATTGTTGTTTTTAATGTTTTCTTTTATACTAGCACCACTTAATTTGCTCACTTTTTTACCTTGGGTAGGCGATTTTATTCAAAATACTTATGATTGGTTGTGGAACTCATCGTTATCCGTTGTTTTTTATGCCCAATCGTTTACCGTTCTTACGCTTTTATCACCGTTTATGAGCCTATTGTCGTCTAAATGCGATGAAATGACAACGGGTTTTGTGGATGAATATTCAACTGCTCGTTTGATTAGCGATTTATGGCGTGCCGTGAAGCTAAACATTCGTTTGTTTATTTTGTATTTGATTACCGCAGCAGTGATTTTATGGTTGATTCAGCCGTTGTTGGGCGAGACCGTTGCAAAAGGTTTGAGCTATTTATTATCGTCTTATTTATTTGGTTTTTCGTTGTTTGATTACAATTTTGAACGCTATCAAATGAATATTTCCACAACATTCAAAAAAGGAAATACCAATTGGATTGTTTTATTAATCGGAGGAACGTTGTTTCAGTTCATTTATGTCATTCCAATTTTAGGAACTCTCTTTGCACCGTTTTTGGTTACGATTATCACCACACACGTTTTTATCACCACAAAGGATAGTTGGATAAGATAAAAAAAAAGAGGCTGTTTGAAATATTCGAACAACCTCTTAAAAGTATTTTTTTTCTCAATTTTTAAAATGCTTCGTTAGCATCTTTTGGAGAATTGTATTCAATTAATGTTTTAAATGCTTTCTTTAAGCGTTCAATTAACGGATCATCTACCACATAAAATGGAGCAGTGTATTTGTTGAAGTTTTGACCACTAATAGAAACAGCATTTTTACCATTACCTACAGAATTATCACACTTAACCGTTAACATTCCGTCTCCTTGAATAAAGAAATCTTTAGAGTAAATATTGCTCATAGATTTTACTTTGTTCAAATCGATGGTTGTAACACAAACATCCGAAGACAAAACTTTTTTGTATGAAAAAAGCCCATCGTTATACGATACAAACTCTCTTCCTCCAGTTAAATGTTCTTTTAACTTACCAGCAATCCATTCCATTGTTTCTTCTTTGGTAGGTTTTTTTTCAGTTTGTGCCATCGTGTTTAACTGTGCAACAAAAAACACAAACATTACAGATAAAATTAATTTAAAATTCTTCATTTTCTTTTTTTTCAAATTTATAAAAAAGTATTGAATTTAAGCCATAAATACTTGTTTTTTAATGTAACAAAAAGATGTTAGCTAACTTTTATTACATAATTTGCGTCTATCAAAACATTGCCACTACTATCGTATTTAGCAAATTGAAAACCATTTTGAATACAAAAAGCACCGTGTTCTCCTTGTTTATTCAACGCAATAAAACCTACTTGAATATCTTCTAATTTTTTGTTGCGCAATTTTACCAACTTAATGATTCGGTTTACCGCTTCTTCACATGCTTTTTGTGGTGAAAGACCTTGGCGCATGAGTTCTACAACCAAATGGCTTCCAACGGTGCGAATTACTTCCTCTCCGTGTCCAGTTGCTGTTGCTGCACCAACTTCGTTGTCCACAAACAATCCTGCTCCAATGATGGGCGAATCGCCAACACGACCGTGCATTTTAAACGCCATTCCACTGGTGGTGCAAGCTCCCGATAAATTTCCATGCGCATCCAGTGCAATCATTCCAATGGTATCGTGGTTTTCAATGTTGGCTACAGGTTTGTACTCGCTATTTTTCAACCATTCTTTCCATTCTTTTTCTGACGCTTCAACCAATAAATTTTCTTTTTTAAATCCTTGCGACAGAGCAAAATCAAGCGCACCTTCACCCACTAAAAATACATGAGGCGTTTTTTCCATCACCGCACGGGCAACAGAAATTGGATGTTTGATGTGCTCCAAACAAGCAACTGCTCCAATGTTTGAAAATTCATCCATAATACAAGCATCCAAGGTTACACGACCATCTCTATCGGGCCTTCCGCCATAACCAACACTGCGTTCATTGGGGTCGGCTTCTGGTACGTGCACACCTTTTTCAACAGCATCGAGTGCGCGACCGTTGTTTTTAAGTACTTCCCAAGCTGCTTCGTTTGCTGGAATACCAAAGCGCCAAGTGGATAAAACAATTGGTTTGTTTATCGTTTTCTTTTTGGGTTTTGTTTCAGGATGTTCTGTAGCAAAACTTTGCAAAGGTTTTAATCCCATTGCAACAGATGCAAGGGCAGAAAGTTTTAAAAAATTACGTCTATCGGTCATACTTCTATTGTAAGCAATGATTAATATCAAAGCCTAAAGTACAAAATAAAACCAAGTAACGTTCTGAAACGCGTCTATTTTGTTGCTGTAAAAAACAGAATTTAGTGGTGTGTTTCTTCTTTTGGAGCCCATTTTGAAGCCAACATTCCACCGGCAAGCGCCAACACAATCACGCCCAACGACAACCAATCGGGAATATCAACATGGTGAACAATCAACATTTTAACCCCAACAAATGCCAAGATGACAATTAAACTGTAGCTGATGTATTTGAATTTATCCAACATGCCTACGATTAAGAAATACATGGAACGCAAGCCCATTACAGCTAAAATATTGGAGCTAAACACAATGAATGGATCGGCGGTGATGGCTAAAATTGCTGGAATACTGTCGATGGCAAAAAATAAGTCGGTTAACTCAATGATGATTAACGCCACAAACAAAGGTGTTGCAAATTTTAATTTTCCACGTTTCACAAAAAACTTACCACCATAAACCGAGCGAGAAACAGGATATACTTTCTTAATCCACTTGTATAACTTGGAATCTTTTGGGTTTTTAGGTTTATCGTGACTAATGAGCATTTTGATTGCTGTAAAAATTAAAAACGCTCCAAACACATAGATAATCCAATCAAATTTGGTGATAAGTGCCACTCCAAAAATTATCATCAATGCACGGAAAACAATGGCACCCAACACTCCATAAAACAAAACTTCGTGTTGGTATTTTTTTGCAATTTGAAACGAAGAAAATATCAAGGCAATTAAAAAGATGTTGTCCACACTCAATGAAAGCTCAATCAAATAACCGGTGATGTATTTCACAACAGCATTGGTAGGCGTTAAATTAGTGGGGTTATCAATCCATTTGTTCTCAAAAGCTAAATAAATAACACCCGAAAATAAGACCGCAACAGTTACCCAAACAATGGTCCAAATGGTTGCTTCTTTTGTTTTGATTTCGTGCGGAGAACGGTTAAATACGCCCAAGTCAAGAGCCAAAGCAACTACGATAAATGCGATAAAAATAAGCCAAAGTGTCATGTGAAAATAGAATTATTGTTTTTTAAAAAAGAATTTAACGATTACAGGTGTTGTTACCACTAAAACAATTCCAAGAATGATAAATTCCAAATTGTGTTTCACCCAAGGAATGTCACCCAAAAGGTAACCAAGCGTTGTTAAGCTACCAACCCATAAAACAGCACCAATTACGTTGTAAATTGCAAATTTTTGAACATTCATGTTAATGGTTCCTGCAACTATGGGTGCAAAAGTGCGAATGATGGGTAAAAATCGAGCTACAGCAATAGTAAAACCACCTTTTTTATCGTAAAAATCGCGGGCTGTTTGCAAATGTTTTTGTTTTAAGAACCAAGTGTCGTGTTTACGGTCAATTAAAAATTTGAATTTATTGCCAAACCAATACCCAAAAAAGTTACCCAAAACGGTTGAAAGCACAAATAACGCCATCCAAAACGGCAAATTGTAAAGCGGATTTTCAAAAGGGTAGTGGGCTTCGCTAACAGATGCCAAAACAATTCCAGAAATAAAAAGAAGCGGATCGCCCGGCAAAACAAAGCCAAAAAACACCCCTGTTTCGATAAATAAAATGGCTAAAACTAAATACAAACCACCGTTGTGCATGATCCAGTCGGGGTTCATTAAATTTTCAAAAAACGATAAGATTACATCCATTTAAGTTGTTGGAGTTATGTGTTGAAATTGGAGAGATTTATGTGCACCTTAAAAGTCAAACAATTCACTAAAAATGCTTTTTTTCTTTTTGTGATGGTAGTCTGAATCTTTCGAATACTGCTTTTTATCGTGTTGTTGGTATGTTGGTATGTTGGATGTTGCACCATTTGAACGTTCAATGATTTTATCCAATTCACCTCTGTCTAGCCATACGCCACGGCAGTCGGGACAATAATCGATTTCAATACCGCTTCTTTCCGACATTACTAAATTGACATTACAGTTTGGACATTTCATATTCAACTTTTTTGTTTGTTAATTCACAAAAATAGGCTTGAATACGCTAGTTTAACAAAAAATTAAGAAAAATTGGGAAAATAATTAGGGCGCTTGAAACAATTGCTGGGTGTAATCTAGCAAATCAACTGTGCCAATTTTTCCATGACCGGGAACTACGTATTTTACTTTTGGAAAAACAGTTTTTACTTTTTGAATGGTTGTGGGCCAATCAGCAACAGAAGCATCTTCTAAATTTCCTTTGCCAGCATTGAGCTCTTTTACCAAACATCCACCAAAAAGCACTTTTTCTGAAGGGAAATATCCTACTACGTTATCCAACGTGTGACCAGCACCAAAATAGTTGACTGTTACTTCTTTTTTGCCCAACCAAAACACTAGTGAATCGTTGAACGAATATTGGGGAATGTTGGATTTGTTTTTTGTTGCAAAAGCAATGGTTTTACTAGAAGCATAGGATGGAATTTGATGGTGATGAAAGGCGGTGAGTCCCCCCAAACAATCGGCGTGAAAATGTGTTGGAATAATCGCTTTAATTTGGCTGTGCAAGGTGTTGGTTATCCACTGAATCAATTCTTCGGAACTGGCACTATCGGCAGGAGTATCAAAAATAACAGATGTATGCTTATTGGTAACAATCAAACCGTTGCAAGGCACGTTGCCAAAATCGTTGGTTTGCAAGTAGGAGGTGTGCACATAGGTGTGTTTTGTCAGTTGTTGAATGACCAAACTCTTTGATTGATATACCACTTTTGTTTTGGGTGCTCGTGCTAACGAAAGGTGGGAGGCTATAATTAAAAATAATAGAATTACTAGAGATTTCATGTGTTCTTTTTTAACGATAAAGTTTACTATTCTCAACAAACTGGTTCATATATTGTTGCCAACGTTTATCTTGATGCAACGGTAAGAGGGTTTCATCAGAAATAAAAAAATCGTTACCACCTAGTTTGAATTTATTTGCCAATAAGTCTAGCTGTTCAAATGCTGCTTCAATTTTTCCCGTTTGAGCAAAGATAGAAACAGCTGCCAGTCGTTCGTTGTGTGTTCCTCTAACTACGTTTAATTCAAACGCTTTTTCGTATAAATTACTTGCTTTTTTTAAATTTCCTTGTTCTTTGTAGCTGGTTGCTTGTTTAATTATTTGGTTGAAACAAGCCCTATTTTTAACATCTACAATGTCTTTATCAAATTCCATTCTTTCATCGGAAGAAAATGATGTGTTTTTAAACCTTTTTGCAATAAAATCAGCATACTGAATGGTTGTTTCATCGTAGGGTAATTGTGCTAATTTATACAAAACTGAAATTGCATCTTTGGGAGAAAATTCGTTGTTTGACTTTGAAAATTGAGTCATTTGAGTGTAAAATTGAACCATTTGTTCACCAAAAGATTGTGTTGAATCTTCAGCCATTTTTATTAAATCACTTTCCAAAAGCATCAATTTTGAAGATATTTTTAGATAAGCATCGTTTATTGAAGGCACAAACGTTGTCATGTGGTTGCTATTATCTAATTGAACAGATTGCCAGTACCAATTTTTAGGTGTTAAGCTGTTGAAAATAGCATCTAATTGTTGAACTCCAGGAAGAAACATTTTTTCAACCTTTCCCTCTGTGCCAATTGAAGTGTAAATAAACTTGTGATTGGAAGGATTGTTTTTCAAATAATTTGCCGCTTGACGGATGATTTGCTCGTCACATACAAGTAGGTTGGGGCTTATGGCAATTGTTGCATCAAAAAGTGATTGATCTTTAAAAAGTTCGTGCAAAACATAGGTACCACCTAATGAATGTCCGATGCCTAAACGAAAATCAGAAGTTGAATACATGGAATCTATAGTAGGAATAACTTCTTTGGCTAAAAAACGCGTAAAACGTTGCGCTCCGATGGTATCATTTTGTAGATCACCACAAGTTGGTACAAATTCGTCCCATCTATTTTGGGTGTGAATAGCAACTACTATCAATGGAATTCCTTGTTGAGATTGTGCATAATAATCAATAATACCTTTGGTGATTGTAAAATAAGGTTCAAATTGACCATCCAACAAATAAGCCACATGAAATGGAGCCACAGTTTTTTGCTTTTCGTATGCTTCGGGTAGAAAAATTGAAATTTTACGCTCACCTCCAAATACAGTTGATTGAATGGTATGATCAATTGTTGTAGTTTGTGCCGAAACATTCCAAACAATAATAGAAATGAGTAGCGTAAAACCAATTTTTATCATAAAATTATTTTTTATGAAGATAGCAAAAAAATGAAAATGTTGAAAATGACTTGATTTTTTTTCTTTACAACGCCACCCATTCCATAATAAAACTCCATGCCCACGAAGTAAAAAATCCTACAACGATACTAACCCCAATGATGAGGTTGATTAATTTTTCGTTGAGATGAAATTGTTCGGCAATTAAACTTCCTGTCACCAAGGTTGGCATGGCTGCTTCAAACACACTGATGCGGGCAATTTGTCCGTGAACGCCAATCAACAAAGCGGCAATGAATACCAATAAAGGAGCAAGAATAAGTTTGTAAAAAGTGGCCGTAAGAATTTGATTGATTTGTTTTCTCCATCCTTTGAATTTGAGCTGTAGCCCAACCGAAAACAAAGCCAGCGGACCAACCGTTGCCACTAATTTATCGAAAAATGGTTCGGCAGGCGTTAAATCCACAAAAAATGAAAGTGCAAGTGCCGAAATGCAACCAATAAGAGGAGGGAAGCTCACCAATCGTTTTAGAATGCTTTTGGCTTTAATGCCTTCGGTTTCTGAACGATTGCCTTTGATGGCGCAAATAATTCCCACGGTAGAAAGCAGTAAAAACAACACTTGATCGCAAATGATGGCAATGCTTAAATCCTGTTCGGTGTAGTAAGCCATAATGAGTGGAAAACCAATAAATGAGGTATTGCTAAATCCACTGGCAATTTCCAGCGTGCTTCTGGAGCGTTGGTTGTAATTTTTGAAACGGCAATATACTTCCATAAACACCCAACTACCGGCCCATACCAATAGGACAGATAGGACAGGAAACAACATCTCGGTTGACCATTGAATTTTGGGGATGTATTTAAACGATACAGCAGGGAGAGCAAGGTATAAAACCCACGTATTTATTGTTTTATGAGCATCTTTTGGAATCAGGTTGAATGTTCTGAAAAGCATTCCAGCCGTGATACTAAATGCTATTAATACAAAATTCACCATAGCACGTATCTGAATTTAATTTACAATTAAAATTGCTTGCAAAATTAGTGGTAATTTGGTGTAATAAAAACTATTTCTCCGCCATTTTTAATAATTCTAAGGTTGTTTTCCAGTTTCTGGTGGTGGCTTGCACTTTTAATTTCGACTCAATAAAATTATTGGTCAACTTGGTGTTGCCGTAACCGTTGGGACAATAGAGATACAACGCATTTTGGGTTAGTAAGAACGCTTCTTGTTCTGCCTTTTTAATTGTTAGTTGGTCTATTGCATCCTCTACTGGAGTTGAAGCTAGAAACGTAATGTGTAAAAACGCTGGATTTTTAGTTTCATCGTTCAAAAAAGGATTGTTTTCTACGATTTGTTGCAATTCAAGGTGTGTCAAAATTAGTACTGGTACTTGAAAACCAAATTCCTTTTCGATTTGAGTAGCAATTAGTTGTTCTAATTCAGAAGTGTTGGTTTGCTCGCTTGAAAATAATACATTGCCACTTTGGATATACGTTCGAACATTGGAAAAACCTGAATTTTCAAAGAGTTGGCGCAACGCATCCATTTTGATGATTTTTTGTCCACTAACATTGATGCCTCGTAAAATTGCAATATAGGTGTTCATCGTATTTATTTTTTTACAGCTATTAGAAAACTTTCTTTTGTTGTAAAGTATTCGATACTAAAAATGAGAATGATAGCACTTAGGTTGTTTACTTTTTGAACAATCACCAATGTTTCCCAACTTTGAGCAATATACAAATAGGTAGCATAATAAAAAATGAGAATGCAAAGCAATGCGTAAAATGCTAAAAGATAGTTTTTTGATTTTAATAAATAGACCGTAATTGCAATGATACACGCCCAAAATAAATAGTTGGATACTGCCAGCATTAAATCGTGAAAGGGTGTTGCAACCATCAAAATACATGGCATGGTTAAAATTCCAGTGTATTTTACAAAATTAGCAGCAGTGGAATTGGGAATTTTTTTAGCTGTGTGGATAAAAAACAAGGCACAAGTAAATGCGTAAAAAAACATTCCTGCAAAAGCCCAATATTGAGCTGAGTTTTCTGCCCCATTCAACGCTTTTTCTTTAAATAAATTACTAATAAAATTTTGCGTCCAATCATATCCAACGGTTGTGACATCTAAATACGTTCCGCCAGGATATTGTAGCATGGCTATTGCCATAAACACAAGCGTACAAATGATGCCAACTGCAACTGAATTTTTGGTAATAGTTTTCATAAGAATTCGAGGATTATTTGGTTGTTTGTGCGCCAATTTGTTGCCCTAATTTTTCAAACTCTACATCGTTGGGCTCCCACAGTTCAACTTTATTGCCTTCGATGTCTAAAATATGCACAAATTTTCCATAATCATACGTTTCGATGGTGTCAAGAACGGTAACGCCTTCTGATTTCAAAACAGCAACTAATTGTTCTAGCTTTTCAACGCGAAAGTTAATCATAAAATCTTTGGTAGAAGGCTCAAAATAGGTGGTTTTTTCGTTGAACGGACTCCATTGTGTAAATCCTTTTTTGGTACTGTCAGCCCCTTGATACCATTCAAAAACAGTTCCGTAGGCATTGGTGTTTAATCCCAGATGCTTGCTGTACCACTCGCGCACTTTTTTAGGATCTTTGCATTTAAAAAATACGCCTCCAATTCCGGTTGCGCGCTTCATTTTGGGCGTTTCATTTTGAAACATCAATTTGTCAAATGCCATTCCTGAACAAAATGTAGCTACTAGCAATAAGCCCAACAAAATTTTCTTTTTCATGGTATTGTTTTAGTGTGTAAAAATGAATTTTTTTTCGGGAATAAAAAAATTAAGATTAATATAAACACATCTCCTCTAAAAATTGCTTGTTATTTATATGTTGAATGGTTGCTTCCTCAAGCAAGAAATTCTGGTGCTTCAATAACTTTTTTATTGCCGAACAGCATGATATTTTGTTGGTTAAAAATTGATGATTATAATACACAATTTATAAAAAAAAGTGTATATTTGTTTAATATAATCATCAAACAATGTTGGATTTTATTACCATAAAAGAAGTAAAACTTTCCATTGGCGACTGGTGTAAAGCTTTGCGCAAGGATGAAAAAATCAGTCAGCAAGTACTTGCAGAAGAACTAGGAATTTCTAGGTTTACACTTGCTAATCTTGAAAATGGAGAAAACCCGACTTTGGATACGCTGCTCAAAGTATTGCAATATTTTGATGAATTAAAAAATCTGAATCGTTTTATTCAAGAGAAAACTGACTCTCTTTCAAAACCTACCTCATTATACTGATTATGGCGAAAAATCAAATCATATCTGTTTTTTTTAATAATCAAGAAATAGGAAAAATTGGTTATGATGAGAATCAACGCAAGTCGTTTTTTCAGTACCATCCTGATTTTTTGGAAAACAATAATTTCCAGCATTTATTTCCATATCTGACTCGTAAAACTCCCAATGTTCAGGTTTTTTCGGGATACGAAGGTGAAACGTTTCGCGGACTACCACCGTTTATTGCTGATTCTCTGCCAGATACTTTTGGAAATATTGTTTTTAAAGAATGGTTGGCAGCGACACATAAAGATTGGACGTCAATTTCTCCGTTAGAATTACTTACCTACGTGGGAAAACGAGGAATGGGTGCTTTAGAGTTTTATCCAGCTAAAGAAATTTCAGCTAAAAGCTCGATAAACATAGATGAAATTACAGAAGTTGTAAAAAAGGTTTTGGATGTTAAAACGTCTGTGGATGAAAAAGGTTTGAACGATCATTCGTTGCTTACGATCTTTAAATTGGGAACATCGGCGGGTGGAGCACGACCTAAAATACTAGTTTCTGAACATAAAGAAACAGGACAATTAAAAGCAGGTGATTTAGAATGTTCTGAAGAATATAATCATTATTTGGTGAAGCTTTCTGTGGATGAAAACGAAGGGAATTCTAAAGAAAAAGTAGAATACATTTATTACCAGATTGCCCAATCGGTTGGTATTTGGATGATGGAATCTAAGTTGATAGATGATAAACATTTTGCTACTTTGCGCTTTGATAGACAAAATGGTAAAAAGCAACATATTTTAACAGCCTCAGGAATGGCGGGGTGGGATTTTAAAAAATCGGAACACTCTTCGTATGAAAATCTTTTTAAGTTGGCAGTTCATCTCAGTTTGCCCCATAAAGATATAGAACAGCTCTACAAAAGGATGGTTTTTAATGTTGTTTATGCCAATACGGATGATCATTTGAAGAACTTTACATTTATTTATAATCAAGAAAAAAAACGCTGGAATTTGTCACCAGCTTATGATTTAACCTATCCTTTGGACGCTTTGAAAAACTATTTGCGTGTTTCTAGAGCGATGTCCATCAATGGCAAAAGAACCCACATTACAAAGAATGATCTTTTATACATTGCAGAGCTATTTACGATTAAAAATCCTCAAGCCATTATGAATGAAGTGGTTTCTGCCACACATCAATTTAGAATTTTAGCCGAAAATTTTAAACTACCTCCCAAAGTAATTGATAAAATAGAATCAGCGTTTATTTTGGATTAAGTAATTTCTTTTTTTAATCGTTGTGCATTTTTTTGATTGACATTTATGGTTGTTTTCCAGAAATAAAAAAATGTCCGACACCCTATTTTTGCCGGACATTCAAACTAGTTTTTATGCAAAATTAATATGCTGCTGTATATCTTTCTTGGTGATGTTTGGGTTGTTCTACTTCATCAGCGATTACCACAGCCACATCTTCAGCAGATAAAATACTTCTGCCGTTTTCATCAAAAACAGGGTTGTCTTTTCCTAATCGGTATTCTCCAGTGCGACCCGTTGTAATTCCTTGATGCATTTCCAAAGCCGGACTAAAAAATGCCCAATCCAATTCATTTTCGTTTTTAATGTCGTTCAAATAATCTCTTGCCGCACTTGCTCCAGGATAAAATTCTTTTGGGAAATCAGGAGTATCTACTGCCTGAATACCTTCTGCAACATACAAACTTCCAGCACCACCAATCACAATGAAACGTTTCACCCCAGAAAGTTTTACAGCCTCTTGGATTGCTTTTGAACCTGCTAAAAAATCATGGTATAAATTAGGATTGGTCCAGCCTGCATTATACGCACTTACAACTGCATCATGACCTTTTAAAGTTTGCGCCAATTCGTTAACATTCAAAATATCAACAGATGCATAAGTCAGATTTGGATGGTCTGATTGATTATTACTTCTTGTTATTCCTGTAACTTGCTGGTTACGACTAATTAACTCTTTTGTGATGTTGGAGCCAACAAATCCTGTTGCTCCGATTACTGCAATTTTCATGATTTTTAATTTAAAATGTTTTACAGAGCAAAATTGCAACGGATTGCAGTTGTGGAAAAGGTAGAAAAAAGCATTTGAATGATACTTTTACGCCAATGTGTTTTTTTCTCTGAATTCGTTTGGAGTTGAATTGGCATGTTTTTTAAAGTATTTGACAAAATTAGTAGGTTCTTCAAAACCAAGTTCATAGCCTATTTCTTTAATGCTTTTTGAAGTGTGAGCCAATATGCGTTTTGCTTCTAACATTACCCGTTCGTCAATGATTTTTTTGGGTTGTTTTCCTAAAATTCGAGAGGTTGCTTGGTTTAATTTTTTTTCTGTAATACATAGTTCATTTACGTAGTAACTAACCTGTTTTTTTGTTTTGTAATGAGCTTCTAGATGTTCTTTAAATAACATTACATGCGCTAGTTCAGGACTTTTTTTAAGCTCGGTTCCGTTTTGTTTTTTTCTTACCCGATCAGCAACTAGTAAAAAATTGTGCAATAAATTTTGTAAAATTTCAGATTGGTTATCATCTTTTTCATTTAACAATTCGGAACTCATCTGTTTCAAAATGGTTTCAAAAGTTGAGGTAAACTCTTGAATTGGAAGCGATTCAATGGAGAATAAGTCGTTAAACAAAAGCGTATTTTTTAAGAATTGTGTGTCTGATTCTGTTCTACAAAAAAAGCTATCGGTAAACAAAATAATTTTTCCATCCATCATTACATTTTCATCAAATCGTTGTACCATATCTTTGTTTAAGAAAAGTAAAGAATTGGTTTGTATTTGAATCGGATTAAAATCAACCAAATGGATTGGATTTCCCGTTTTAAACCAAATGATTTGATAAAAATCGGTTCTGTGATTTGAGGTCAGCGCCTTTTTTGAACGTTGGAAAACCTCGCCAATATCCAATATTTCAAACTCTTGTGGAAGCCCTGACTTGAAATGATATTTATTGATTTTATTTTGACTTTCCATTTATATTGTTTTCCAATTGTTTTATCAAAAATAGGAAAAATAGGATTTTCATTTGAAGTTTGATAAATTTAAAGTCCGAGATTTTTAATTAAATAACCAAACTAATACAATAGAATTTTCAAAACTGTTGGGGTTTCTTTTTCATCATTTGGAGCATGAAAATGATTTTCATCTTATTTTCTTTAAAAAAGTGCCGAGTGTATTCCGTTTCACCAGATATTTTCTTTATTTTGGGGAAATTTTTGAAATTGATTCAATGGCTATGAAATTGATTCAATGGTAGGATGATAATTCATCAATTATGAAACCAACTAAAACGAATTAAAACAGACAAACCATTTTGATAGGTGAACACGGACCTAAAAACCAACAAAATAGTGATTTAGTAAACCAGTAAACGAAAAGATTGTCAAATGAGTGAAGACCAAAAACGACTATTAGAACAACAATTGTGGAATATAGCCAATACGCTACGTGGCAAAATGAATGCGGATGAATTTCGCGACTATATCTTGGGCTTTATTTTCTACAAATACCTGAGCGAGAAAATGGAGATGTTTGCCAACAATATTTTGCAACAAGACAAAATCACCTTTAGGAATATTACACCTGCAATGCCTCAGGCCGATGAGTATTTGGAAGCTATCAAAGATGAAGCATTGGAAAAATTAGGTTATTTTCTTCGCCCAGAAGAACTTTTTACCGAAGTGGCAAAAAGAGGAATGGGCAACAATGAAGACATGGACCAATTGGATGAAAGCAGTAATGACACGATTAATCGCGTTTTTATATTGGAAGACCTTCAAAAAATACTAACCAACATCCAATTAAGTACAATGGGTACAGACAGCGAAGAGGATTTTGACAACCTCTTTGAAGATATGGATTTGAACAGCACTAAACTCGGTAAAACGCCCGATGCAAGAAATACAATTATTGCCAAAGTACTTTCGCATCTTGATAAGATTGATTTTAAATTGGAGAACACCGAATTGGATGTTTTGGGCGATGCCTACGAATATCTGATTG
>JAKQEZ010000071.1 GCA_029558435.1 Bacteroidota bacterium | reverse complement strand
TCGGCTGTTTCCACGAATGTATTTCATGGCATAAATATAGTGTAAATCAGCTGATTATACAAATATTTAGTGCGCTTATTTTTGCTATTTTTTATGTTTTTGATAAAAATAGAGGTGGAGGTTTTTAGACAGATTGACGTTAGGCACAAGCGAAGAAAAACCAACGACAGCGGTAATTTTACTGCAAAAAGATAAGAAAATGGAAACAGCCAACGCACAAAACAGCACATTTGCAAATCGCACAAGCCCACACACGACCAAAATTTGCAAAAGAGCTGTTTTCTTGCCGGCGCACCGCTCGATTCAGAGACATTTGATGTATCTTGCGGAGATTTTTTAATAAATTGATTATAAAGATAAATGACAGATAATATCAACCAAAATCCTGAACAGATTGCCAGAGATCGCATCGACAAAATGTTGATTGATGCCGAGTGGACTGTGCAATCGAAAAACAAGGTTGATTTATCGGCAAGTCAAGGTGTTGCAGTTAGAGAATATCTGACAGATGTTGGCCCTGCGGATTATGTTTTGTTTGTTGACCGCAAACCTGTTGGGATTATAGAAGCAAAACGTGAAGAAGAAGGACACCGTTTAACAGTTGTCGAGGAACAATCGAAAGAGTATGCAAACGCAAAACTCAAATACCTGAAAAACGACCCTCTTTCATTTGTTTATGAAAGTACAGGAATTGTAACCCGTTTTACCGATTTCAGAGACCCGAAACCAAGAGGCAGAAATGTTTTTAGTTTTCATAAACCTTCGACCATTGCCGAATGGCTGAAAAAAGAAAAGAGTTTACGAGGACGGTTACAAGACTTGCCAACACTCGACCCCGCAGGGCTTCGCCCTGCCCAGATTGTGGCGATTGAAAACCTCGAAAAATCTTTCAAAAACAATCGGCCAAAAGCTTTAATCCAAATGGCTACGGGTGCAGGGAAAACATTTACCGCAGCTACTTTTATTTATCGTTTACTTAAATTCTCTGATGCGAAACGAATTTTGTTTTTGGTTGACACCAAAAATCTTGGGGAGCAAGCCGAACAGGAATTCATGACCTTTAAACCGACCGATGATAATAGAAAGTTTACTGAATTATACAATGTTCAGCGATTGTCGTCGAGTTATATTGCAAACGATAGCCAAGTTTGTATTTCCACCATTCAACGATTGTATTCTATTTTGAAAGGCGAAGAACTGGACGAAAGTGCAGAACTTGACAACCCAAACGAAAGTACATGGATGCAGAACCAGTTGAATAAAAAACAGGCTATTCCTGTGGAATATTCGGCAAGAGTTCCTATTGAACAATTTGATTTTATTGTGGTGGACGAATGCCACCGCTCCATTTATAACCTTTGGAAACAGGTATTGGATTATTTCGATGCCTTTTTGATTGGCTTAACCGCTACGCCCGATAAACGGACATTTGGATTTTTCAACGAAAACGTGGTGAGCCAATACACCTACGAACAATCGGTTACCGATGGCGTAAATGTGCCTTACGATGTGTACACCATTGAAACTGAAATTTCGAAAAATGGTGACGTGATAAAAGCGGGTTGGTTCGTTGACCGCCGTGATAAACTGACACGACAAAAACGTTGGCAACAGGAAGACGAAGACACGGAATACACCCGAAACGATTTGGATAAAAAGGTAGTTAACCCAAGTCAAATCAGAAATATCATTAAAGAATTTCGAAGAGCATTGCAAACCGAAATTTTTCCAAACCGTGTGGACGAAAACGGCGATTACGAAGTGCCTAAAACGCTTATTTTTGCTAAGACCGACAGCCATGCTGATGACATTATAAAAATTGTTCGTGAGGAATTCGACGAGGGCAACGACTTTTGTAAAAAGGTTACTTACAAAATTGACGAAGACCCGAAATCATTGCTTAACCGTTTTCGAAATTCTTATTATCCGAGAATTGCTGTAACCGTTGATATGATTGCAACGGGAACCGATGTAAAACCTTTGGAAGTGTTACTTTTTATGCGTGATGTGAAAAGTATCAACTACTTTGAACAAATGAAAGGGCGTGGAACACGCACCATCGACAGCGACAAATTAATGCAGGTTACCCGTACCGCAAATAGCAAAACCCACTTTGTAATTGTGGATGCCGTTGGTGCAACAAAATCAAAAAAGACCGACAGCCGACCATTGGAACGTCAACCGTCAGTGCCGCTTAAAGATTTATTGGGTGCAATAACAATGGGCGTGGAAGACGAAGACCTTTTCCTTTCGTTGGCTAACCGCTTAATCCGTTTGGAAAAGCAAATTACGGACAAGGAAAAAGAAAAGCTGTTGGAATATTCGGGTGGCAAAAACCTGAAACAAATTACCAAAGAGTTGATAAATGCTTTTGACCCCGATGAAATTGAAAGAATTGCACAGGTAAAAGTTGAAGCAACGCCTGTACAGGATAGAACACCCGCACAATACGAAGAAGCTAAAAAGGAAGTACAACAGGAATTAATACGGCAGGCTGCAACCACGTTTAACGGTACTTTGAATGATTATATTGATAATGTGCGAAAAGAACATGAACAGATAATTGACCATATCAATATCGACACCATTACCAAATCGGAATGGGATAGTTTTACCACTGAGAAGGCAAACGAAACCATAAAGGATTTTACCGAGTATCTCGAAAAAAACAAAGACGAGATAAAGGCATTGAGCATTTTCTACAATCAACCATACAACCGCCGAAACATTACTTTTAAAATGATTAAGGAGGTAATGGAAAAGATTAAACTGGAAAAGCCCTTGCTTGCTCCCGATTATGTTTGGAATGCTTATGCAGCCGTTGAGGCTTCGACAAACTCAGCCTCCGGAAAACAAAAACCCAAAGACGAACTAACCGCCTTGGTTTCGTTAATTCGCCGTGCCTGTGGCATTGACAGCGAACTGAAACCATTCGACAAAACCATAAACGAAAATTTCCAAAACTGGATTTTCAAGCAAAACGCAGGACAGCACAACCGCTTTACACAGGAGCAAATGGACTGGCTGCGTATGATTAAAGACCACGTTGTAAGCAGTTACCATATTGAAATTGACGATTTGGATTACACGCCATTCGATTCACAGGGTGGGCGTGGGCGTATGTTCCAGCTTTTTGGTAAAGAAATGAACGAGATTATTAATGAACTTAATGAAGTGTTAGCTGCATAATAACATTTTATTTCCAAATGTTAGTTGCATTTTAACATTATATTTCTATATTTGCAAAACATTTTACAAGATTGGACGTTTATATTGACGATAAGGAACTTGAAAAGCTTTATGAAACCGGAAAATCAAAGAAATTGAAATTACGACCGGAAATCATAGAAAAATTCTTTGCTACCATTCAAAAGATTGATGCTGCAAAGGATATTTATGATTTATGGAATGACCCGTCGCTTAATTTCAAAAAATATGAAAAACATTACTCTATGAGGTTGAGTGGTAAGTATCGCCTTGAGACGGAAGTTAAATGGATAAACGAAGAAAAAACCGTAGGCGAATTCCACCTTTTTGAAATTTCAAACCATTATGGAGATTAAAAAAACTACCAATTATGGCTTCAATTAAAAACTTAAAAGCAGCAAAAAAATTCGGCTCCGGTTATTTCATTAAAGAACAAATGGAAATACGAGGCTGGGTGCAGGAAGAACTTGCCGATGTACTCGGGCTTTCGCCAAAACACCTTAACAGTATTTTGCTCGACAAGCAACCTCTTAACATTGAAAATGCTAAGAAACTTGCCAGTGCCTTTAATACTTCGCCCCAATATTGGCTAAACCTCGACAACGATTACCGTTTGTGGCTCGAACAGGAAAAGCGGGAACAAATTGCCATTGTCGAAGCAAAATCTATTATTTACAGCCGAATGCCTGTGCGCGATATGATGAAAAAGGGCTGGTTGCAGCCTACCCGTGATATTAATGTACTCACCGGCGAAGTGAAAAGATTCTGGGGAATATCCTCATTGGATTTCACTTTTTTAGAAGAAGAAGTATTGCCTCTTTGCAAAAAATCAGAAGCATATAACCAGTTCAACGCCTCGTATGCCGCAACCTGGTATCAAATGGCAAAAGCTTACAGCCGGAATTTTGAAATTCCGGCTTACAACAAAACAGCATTAGAAAATTTGTATAAAAACATAGTTGATTACACAACCCTTGCCAATGGTATTGAGTTGTTTATAAAAGAACTGAACGCCTGTGGTGTTACATTTTTTGTATTGCCACACCTCGAAAAAACGTACCTTGATGGGGCTGCATTCTTACTCGATGGCAAACCGGTAATTGTTTACACGGCACGCTACAAACGAATTGATAATTTCTGGTTTACCGTGGCGCATGAGATTGCGCACATACTAAAACATCTTAACGAGAAAACCTCTTTTGTACTCGACAACCTGCGCGAACAAACCACCGACAAACAAGAGGAAGAAGCCAATATACTTGCAGCAAAACACTTGAAACATAATGAAATACTTGCTTACCTTGAACCGCACATTAATTATCTAACAGTAGGTAAAGTTGAAGAATGTAGCTCTAAATTTAATGTTCATCCCGCAATTATCATTGGTGCTTTGGCTTTTAACAAAAAACTGTCGTACCGTAACCAAAACCTGTTTAATGATAATGTTCTGGAACATATCCCTTCACAGTTTATTCACCAATCTTTATTAGCTGCATAATGAAAGAGGATTGGATAGAATGCCGTTTTGAAGATATAACAACTTCGTTGAAAAGAGGTCCATTTGGTGGTGACTTGAAAAAGGAATTTTTTGTTGAATATGGTTATAAAGTATATGAACAGCAACATGCTATTAATAACGATTTTGCAAGCGGACGCTATTTTATTGATGAAGAAAAATTTGAAAAACTAAAAGCTTGTAAAGTCGAAGCTGGTGATTACATTGTAAGCTGTTCTGGAACGATGGGCAAAATTGCAAGATTACCTAAAAATGCACCGATTGGCATAATTAATCAAGCATTAATGAGGGTTACAATCAATGAAAACATTATTAATCCGAATTATTTTATTCAATATTTTCGTTCAAATATTTTTCAAGCAAAAATCTTAAATGACTCAAGAGGTACTGGGATGCAGAACATGGCTGCAATAAAAGAAATTAAGCCAATTAAAATTTTAATCCCCTCACTCCCCATTCAACGCGCCATTGTCCGCAAAATCGAAACGCTCTTTGCCTCGCTCGACAAAGGCATAGCCGACCTTAAAACCGCACAGGAGCAACTAAAGGTTTATCGGCAGGCGGTGCTGAAAAAGGCGTTTGAGGGTGAGTTTACCAACAGCAAAATGCAATTTCTGAAATTGATAAGGCTCTAGACTATGAATTTTTTTAACATAATGATAATGATGTTTTGTTGGAACGGGAAATAACTCGTTTTGTGAGTTATTCTCGTTTCAACAAAAACACTAGTTCTTTGAACATCTGTTCTTCTGACTTTTTCCATCG
>JAKQEZ010000068.1 GCA_029558435.1 Bacteroidota bacterium | reverse complement strand
CATTCTGCGATGTTTACCGTTTAGTTTTTCTTTGATGTAAGTTGAAAACGGACTGTGTTCTTCGCACATTGTGCAACTCAAATTACAATCTTCAGGATTTGTGTCAAGCGTAACACGCCAAAGTTTGTAAATGAATTTGCTGTAAATGTTTTCTAATTCTTCGCAATGGTCTTGAATATTTGGAACGTTTCCGTCTGCGGAATACAAATAACCTTTTTCGCCTAATGTTTTCATTTTGTCAGGATTTGAAACAGCAAATTTCATTTGCTCTGCTAAAGAATTTGCGTTGCGATGTTCAAACAAAAGTCCGTTTACATTGTGCTGAACATATTCTTTCATTCCGCCAAAATCGGCTGTGATTACAGGAACTTTACACGATTGGGCTTCGTGAATTACAAGAGGCGAATTTTCGCCCCAAATACTCGGAACCACAATGCAGTCAACATTTGAAAAAACATCATTTGCCAAATTATGATTGATATATTCTCCCGAAAACTCAATCTTGTTTTTTGAATTTTCGGCTAATGATTTCAAGGCATTCGTGCTTTGTCCGTTTGCTCTGCCAAATATTTTAAGCGTTGAAGGTTCTTCAATTTGCTTGAATGCTTCAATAAGGATGTTTACTCCTTTTGCTGGGATGTGAGTTCCGATATAACCAAAAGTGTAATTCGTTTTCTCTTTTGATTTTTCGGTTTGGGTTAGATATTCAGTAGGAAAACCATAATCTAAGTATATGATTTTGTTTTTGGGAACACCAAAGTCATTGATAAATCTATCACGTAAATAATTTGAAGGTGCGATAAATAAATCAACTTTTTTGATGATTGCTTTTGTTTCAATCATTCGTTGATGTATCCAACTGCTCCAATTTTCAGTTTCTGAGGTTTGGTTTTCTTCTCGTCCGCTGAAATACACTTTGTAGCAATCAGTCGCACATTTTTTGTCGTCTTGTTTTTCGCACAATTGAAAGTTGTTTTCGTTTCCAATGCTTCGTGTCAAAAACTGTCCACGTGGACACATCAGCCAAAAGTCGTGAAGCGTGTATATAATCGGAATATTGAGTTTGTTCAGTTCGTCAATCAATCCAGTTGAAAGATGATTAACGTGCCCAATATGTGCAATGTCGGGTTTGAGTTGTTTTATTAATTCCGCAAAGTTGTCGTCCATTTGTTTGTGGCGAAAACCGTCTTTGCCTTGCGGATTGTTTACGAAGTAAAGCGTTAAGTTGTCGTTTATTTTCTGTTTACGAATACTGAAACAAGCCGAATACGGATTTTCTTCTCGTGTAAAAACAGAAACTTTGTGATGTTTTGAAAGTTCGTAACAGATTGATTGGCTGTAAACTTCTGAACCTGCATTATAATTTGGCGGATAGCCGTGTATTATTTTTAGAATGTGCATTTTACTTGAATTAAAATTTAAAAAAGCAAGCGGGCGAAGCCCGCTTGCAGAATGCACAGCTATCTCTTACCTTTTTGGTTCGGATTAAGCTGTTTTCCACGATTACCTTGATTTTTATCATAGGTCGTGTTGCTTCCATTAGTTCCCTTGTTTGGGTTCTTAATGTCTGCCTGATGATTAGATGATTTGTATTTCATAAATCACAACAGTTTAGAAGTTACGCCTACTCTTAATTTGCTTTTCGGCATCCGCACCGTCAGTTTTGAATGGACTTCAGAATAACCATTTTATTGTCATCGTTGTCGGTTTGCAGTGTCGTTTTACGCTTACCTGTAACTATTGGCTATACGAAATTGAATAAATATCTTCGTATAACTATATTTAAAGCTTTGTTATCCAAACAAAAATAAACAGAATTTGTAATTTTCATATA
>JAKQEZ010000042.1 GCA_029558435.1 Bacteroidota bacterium | reverse complement strand
TGTTAGTTGATTCTTTAGCGTATTTTGAAATAGGGCATTTTGCTCAATTCTTTGTTCGTATAATGAAGCATCGAGATTTATAGTCCAGAAATTAAAAGGTTTATAAGTGAAAATGGCTTCTGCTCCATAAGTTGAAGAATTACCAAAATTCTCGGGACGTGTTGTGCTTACACCTCCATTATCGATAGTTGTATAAGGGAAAATGCTATTGCTTGTCAGGCGGTAAAACAAGGAAGTTGAAAGGCTTGCCTTTTTTAAAGCATGATTATAGGTAAGCCCAACTGCGTGTGAAATTTCAGGCAGAATATCGGGATTGCCCGACCATACGTTCAACGAATCGGTAATATCAATAAATGGACTATAATCGCCGATTGAAGGTCTGTTAATCCGTTTGCTGTAAGCGAGTTTGAACGAATTTCTTTTGGGTGTATAATAAATTAACGATGCCGACGGATAAAGTTGAAAATAATTGTTTGAAAAGTTGTACGATGATTGGACATTATCGCCTGTGTTCCAAACCTGTTCGGGTCTGATGCCGAATTGGTATTTCCAGACCGGTTCTTGTTGTGTACCTGTCCAGCCTGTGTATTGCAGATAAAGGGCATGAATTTGTTCGTTGAATTTGAAAATATCGGAGTGAGATTGATCAGTAATAAAATTGCTATTTTGTTGGTTGGAACGAAGATAATCATCATTTATAAACCTAAGTGTGGATTTATAACCTATTTCAATTAACCCAGTTTCTTTTACCGGATGTACATAATTTGCCGTGAAATTGGTCAAGTTGGCATCTTCGTAAAAGTGTGTTTTTTGTAAAAAAGGACTGCCAATTCCGCTGTTTTGCTCCGTTAAATTCTGTGTTGAAATGTCGGTATTTTCCCGGTTATATTCTATTGCCGAACTTGCACCAATAGTAAGTACCCTGTTTTGATTGAAATTTCTCGTATAATTAAACAAGAGTTCTCCAGTATGGAAACGCCTTATTTCGTTTGAAAATCGGCTGTTGCGGCTTGTGAAGTCATGCAGTGATGTTTCTGATGTGCTTACAATGGTTTCATGGTTATCTTGCCCTTCAAAAAGCCAAATACCTTCCAATTTAAAACTGTTTTTAGAATTTGGGGTATAGCCCACATTAAACCGTGCCGTTTGGGTTTGTATGGTACGTTCGTCTTCCCTTGGCTGTGATAGAAAATGGTTATCGTCAGAATCGTATTGAACACGCTGTTTGTCTACTGTTCGGGTTCTGGTAGTAAACCAATTATCATAAGCCAAACCTAAATCCCATTTTTTTGTATTATGGCTAATAAGGAAAGAGCCGTTTAAGCGATAGCGTGCTCCAAAACCGCCGCCCAAAGCTACCGCACCGTTTGTACCAAGGTTTGTATTATTTTTAAGCACAATGTTTATAATTCCGCTTTCAGCATCGGCATCGTATTTTGCAGAAGGGTTGGTAATAATTTCGATGCGTTCGATGGCACTTGCAGGTATTTGTTCTAAGTTTGTTATTCTGTCCACTCCACCAATACCGGAAACCCTACCGTTTATCATTATCAAAGGGGTTTTTCCTCGCATTGTCAAATTTCCTTCCATATCAACCTGAACCCCGGGCATATTCTTCATTAAATCGGCTGCTGTACCGCCAATTTGTGTCAAATTTTCCGATGCGTTCACCACAATTCCTTCATCGGTTTTCTGAATTAGGTTGCGAAAAGCTTTTATCTCAACAGAGTTTAAAGCGATTGCATCCTGTTTCATTATTATTGCTCCTAATTCTATGTTTTTGTTTGCATCGTTTAGCAAAACAGGTTGTTGATGATTTACAAATCCGATAAACCGAAACTGAATAAAATAGTTACCAGGGGGAACATTTTTTAAAACAAAACCGCCCTTATTGTCTGTAACCGTACCATTGACAATGGTCGTAGTGTCGTTAACCGATGTAAGAAAAACATTGACAAATTCGATACTATTTTTCTCGTTGTCAATTGCTTTTCCTGTTATACTACCTGTGTTTTGCCCATAAGCAAAAATATGAATTAGGAGCAATAAAATTGAAACAAAGTAATATCTCATATATTGATTATTTTGTATTTGCCACCCCCAAACGTTTTGGGTTTTTACCAACAGGAATAGTAGAAATAACCTGCCATTTTTCAATATCTATGATACTTGCATCATTGGAAGAAGTGTTGCTCGCAATGGCGAATTTTCCATCGGGAGTGAGTTCTATCCAGTTCGGATTTTTCCCTGCTGTAATATTTTTCAGGATTTTATTCGATGCTACATCAATAGCCGTTACATCATTGGTAAACTGGCTTGTTAGGTAGACGGTTTTGCCATCAGGTGCAACGCAAAGTCCGTGCGCTGCGTTTCCTTCGTTGTCGAATTTGTCGGATTGAGGTAAAAGCACTTGAGCAATAATTTTGTTTTGCTCTGTATCAATTTTAACGAGCCCGTGAAACCAACGGAGGGTAAGGTAAATAAATTTTCCGTCAGGGGTTGTTGTCATCACTCGCGGAAAACCGAAAGTGGAAATTTCCGAAGTTACTTTCATTTCGTCAAGATTGATTTTGACTATTTTGTTGTCGCCTTCGGATGTAACCCAAACATTTTTTCCATCGGGCATTGGTAATACAATGTGAGGGTTTCTGCCAACTGGGATTGAATTGACCAGTTTCCAGTCAGTGGTTGAAATGACATCTACTTTGTGTTCGGCATTTATAGCGGTTAAAATATATTTCCCGTCACGGCTGAAACTTAACTGATGCGGCACTTTACCAACGGATACAGTTTGCGTTACGGTGTTGTTGGCTGTACTGATTATTGAAACCGAATTGTCGCCCTCATTGCTCACTGCAACCCATTTTCCATCGGGTGAAACGGCACTGCCATGTGGTTTGTTACCTGTTTTTATGTCGGCTATTTTCTGGTTTTTCTGAATATCGACTACCGAAATAAAATTGTCGCCATAGTTTGTTATGTATGCCTTTGGTGATTGGGCAAAAAGCACTGTGCTGATTAGCACTATTGCTGTTGTCAGGATTGTTTTTCTGTTCATTTTTTTTAATTTATAAATGTTTTACCCTACAAAGTAAACTATTGAATCTGTAGGAAAATGGGAAACGAAACTATTTATTGAAAATTCACTTCAAAGATATGCAAGGCTCCATCACTTCGATAACAAAGTTCCCAACCACTGGTATCTGCAATTTTTTTTGCTATAGCCAATCCAAGTCCCCACGAATCAGAATTCCCCGACTGCTTATAAAAACGGTTAAACAATTTTTCTTTATCCAACATGGTCCCTTCTCCGGTTTTATTATGACCTGAATTGGAAATAGCAAGCTGTTTTTCGCATACATAAATAGTTAGTATACCATTTTCTGTATTGTGCAAAAAAGCATTTTTAAGCAGGTTCTGTATAAGTATTTCAGTGAGCATACTATTGCCATGTACAGTCAGATGGACTTCTGTTTCAATCGTTACGGAAATATGAAGTGTTGATTTCTGTTCTTCATAATATTCCATTGATTGTTGGATAATTTGATTTACATCAACCTGGTCTGTCAAAAGAAACTGCCGATTTTCGATTTTCGAAAGTAAAAGGAGAGTTTTATTTAGTTTTTTTAAACGTTGGGTGGAGCTAATAAGTCCTTCTACAATCTCTGCCTGCTCTTGTGTTAACTCAGCCCGTCCTATGAGGGCTTCCAGTCGTGACTGTATAACAGCAAGCGGTGTTTGCATTTCATGGGAGGCATTTTCAATAAATTGTTTTTGACTATCAAATACTTCCATATTTTTCAAGACCAATTCATTAATGGACTCATTTAGCATCTGGAATTCGTCTATCCCAGAGGAAGACAATTCTGGTAACCGCTGCTTGTCGAGGCGAAAAACCCGAAGTTTTTCCAACATGTCATAGAATGGTTTCCAAATTTCTCGTGAAATTATTCGTTGCGATAAATAAAAAGAGAGTGATAGCCCAATAAGCAATATTCCAAGAAAAAAGGCAATTGTGCCTAACATTTCATCGGCTTCAAGATGCGGTGCTAAAATCTCCAATTTGTAATATTGGTTATGGATTTCTACAAAAGTGTTTAATTTCCTGTATTCATCGAGTTCATCATCTACAGGTTCATAAATTAGCGTATCTGTATAGTTTTCTTTGCTTTTTTGGAAAGTTGCAGCATCTATGGCATAAAAAGTAAAATCGTCCAGCGGGTTATCACCTTGAAATGGAGCTTCAGGATTGGTTTTGAGGTATGCAAGCAGGTTAATTTTTCTATTATGCAACACCTCGTCCACATTCCGAAGTACATTCCAGTTAAGCACTACGTAAAACAGAATGGAAAAAATTCCAAACAGAATCATGAAATAACGCAACTGAATCCGTGAGGTGTAGGTA
>JAKQEZ010000020.1 GCA_029558435.1 Bacteroidota bacterium | reverse complement strand
TTGTGTATCGCTATTTCAGGACTAGACACATATCTCAAACAAAAAGAGGCTGCCTTAATAAGACAGCCTCTTTTTGTTTGAGATATGTGTCTAGTCCTGAAATAGCGATACACAATTTTTTATCGTTATGGAAAAAGGAGAAAAAAAAGTTTATTTAAAGCGCAGTCAAAAGGATTATTCAATGTCCTTTAAGTTAGCAGTTGTTAAAGAAGTTGAATCAGGATTTTTTTCAGTTACTGGTGTTGCAAGGAAGTACGGAATTCAAGGTCGTTCCACCGTTGTTAATTGGTTAAGAAAATATGATACCTTTGATTGGAAAAATCAAACACCTTCCAATATACCCAAAACAAATAATCAACGAATAATGGAGTGTCACTATAAAAACAACTAATAACTTCCTAAATACCTTCTGAAAAACCATTCGGTAAAGAGCAGCAAAACAAGAAGAATAAAAACAATGAAATATTCAATTAAATCATCAAATGCAGCTTCTTGGTAGCTGATAGTTGTAAAATCTTCGCGTTGGTTTATTTGCTCAATAATAGTTTTATATTTCTTAGCAGGCATAAATGCTCCACCTGTTGTAACAGCCAATTGTTTTAATAACGCATGATTTGCACTATTGTCGGCCTGTTCTAAAAACGATGGTTTTACTACAAATTCACCCTTTTTTTCATGTGTTTTACCATTGATAGTAGTTGTTGCTTTCCAACTGTATTTTCCAGCTTTTAGTTGACCTAAATCCAATTTATAACCGTTTCCAACAACACCAAATTGGTATTTAGAGAGTTGTTTAACTTCGTTTTCTAATTCAAAATTAACCGTTGATGTTGTTATAGGTTCCAACGATTGATTCAGCACCGTAGCATCAACAACAACAGCTTTTATTTCTGAAAAAGAAGTTGGCAATGTTACTCTAAAAGGTTCTGTATTTTGTTTAACCAATAAATACTGACCAATTTTTGAGAACAATTCATCAAATGCCTCTGTTGCTTGTGTTTTTCCAAATTCGGTTAACTTCCAACGCCATAATCCTTCACCAAATACCAATCCGTATTTATACGATTTTCCTTGCTCACTTTGCGCATTGGCAAAAAACAATTGGGCTTCTTTCTTCACAACTGGACCAATACGTTGAAAAGTCAAAGGTTGAGCATTGTTAGGTATTATAAGTTTTCCAAATTTTGCTTTTAATGGTGGATAATAATCAAACGCTTTTGAAAGTTTATCGCTAAATTCAAATAAGTTAAATCCTTTGTTAAAACTTCCTTCAACGTCGTCTAAATTATTGCTAGATGGTATTTCAACGCCTATTTTAAGTTGTCGAATACTACTTGCATTGGATTGTGAACCAACAATAAACAATTTTGAAATAGAATTGTTCATAATGGCTTGAATGTTTTCTTTAGAAGTGTTCAGCCCAGGCTCGTGCCATACAATTAAATCAACATTTTTTAAATCTCTATTCCAATCAGTTAAAGAGTGGAATTTCACTTCTAAATTTTGGTCTTTATCCCAAACCGATTTCAATGCGGCAATGTCTGGATGTGGTGCCGAAGAAAGAAGAACAACTTTGCTTCTGCTGTCAATAACTTCCACATAAAACGCTTGCTCGTTGTTGGAGTAATTGTATTCGTTTTGTTGGTGAGCTAATTTTACAACATAACGATGAATTCCAGGTGAATTGGCGTTCAATAAAAAATTAATTTGCTCATAATCGGCACTACCATCCTTGAATTTTGCACGTTGCGAAGCAATTTTTTTTCCGTTTAATTCAACAATAACCTCGCTTTCAGTTTTTCCCATCTTGATGCCCTCAACATCCACAACTACTGGAAATTCATTATTTATAAAAGCAATATCATTGTGTGTGATGTGTTTGATGAGCTGATCGCGTTTAGCAATAGTATCGCCAACACCAAGTGAGTAAATGGAAGTTGTTGTTAGTTTTTCAGCTGCATAAACTGGATTCAATCCTGTATTGAAATTTCCGTCAGAAAATAAAACAATACCAGCCAAATTGCGGTTGTAAAATTCACTCCTTGTGTTTTCAATGGCAGTAGATAAATCAGTAGAAGTTGCATTAAATTGAACGTTTTCAACCAAAACAGAAGGAGTTCCTGAATAATTATAGGTCAAGACTTCAAATTTATCGGCTAAGGTGTTTTTTGCCTCTTCAATCAATTGGTTGGTCAGTTTTTTTATGCTTGCCGAATCGGAATAGTTGAGCATTGAAGCACTGTTGTCAATTCCTAAAACAATTATTGGTTTTTCTTTTTTGTACTTAAATGCTTGAAAAACAATACCGAATAACAATAAAATGGTAAGAAAAAGCGAAAAACTTCGTAATCCGATTAAAAAATAGCGCCATTTTTTAGGTAATTCGCTTACCCAACCGTTGTTTTTTAGTGAATACAACCAAATTGCCAAACCAATGCTAAGCAAAAGGCAAGGTAACAACCACCACAACGATATTTCAGAGCTAAAATTCATTCAGACTCCGAAAATACAAAAAGAATAATAAATGGAATGCGTTTGGGCTCAAATATGCACAAATGAATTTTTACAGGTAATGGCTCAACCAATCTTTTAGCACCACAGCTTGATTGTGTTGAGTGTCTTTTGCCCCATAAAGCAAGGTTATTTTTTTATGTTGTTGAATCGCTTCTAACAATTCTTGTTGAACTGGTTTATTAGCATTTAACTCAGCAACATAACACTGTTGAAATTCATTCCATTTTTCCACTTCGTGATTATACCACGTTCGCAACTCTGTTGTTGGAGCAATTTCTTTTAACCACAAATCGATGTGTGCATTTTCTTTTTTGATTCCACGCGGCCAAAGACGGTCAACCAAAATCCGAAAACCATCAGTGTTGTCAAAATTTTCGTAAACACGTTTTAGTTGGATTGTTTTCATTGTAAAATGATTTAACACCGAAATTTACAATAAATACTCACCAAATCAAAACCTATTAACTATTTATTTTTGATGAATTTGGTTTGGTAATTTCCTTTTGTTGTTTCAATCAATAATTGGTAATAACCATCGGATAAATGTGCCACATTGATGCTGTTTTCATCGCGATTTACCGCAATTTCTTTTCCTGTTACATCAATTACCCGAACACGCACCAATTCAGCTTGGGTTTGGATAAATAATTTTGTTTGAACAGGATTAGGATAAACAACAATCGGTTGGGAAGAAAGCGGATTGATTCCTAAGTTGATTGTAACCGAACCTGCATAAACCTTACAGCCATCGTTGCCAGTAGCATAACAATCGTAAATCCCATTTTGATTGGTACCTATTATCAGCGTGTCGTTGGTTGCTCCCGAAATATCCGTTCCGTTCAAAGTCCATTGATAGGTTTGATTGGAAGAAGATGTACTCAAAATTGTGAAATTTCCTGAAACAATAATCGGATTGATAGTTTCTGTGCTTGACATTGTTATTGAGAGCGTATCTGTTGAAACACCACAACCATTTTCGTTGTAAACAGTTGCATATACATCGCCTGGCATATATTGATATAAAATTGGTGTTGTTGCACCTGTGTTCCATTCTACAGAACCAATGGTAGCAGTTGTTTGGATAGAAACAGTGTCAGGTCCTTCACAAATAACGGCATCTCCAACCACATTTGCTGTAAATTCTTGGTTGACAATTACATTGTAGGCATCAATAATTCCATTACCGTAAGCATTGTTAGGCAAGGTTCCAGAATAAGCGTTTGAATTGGAATGATTGCGCAAAATGTCTAAAAATGCCAAGTTATTACCTTTTTTACAACGTTCCAAGTACAATGCTGCAATACCCGCTACTACAGGGCTAGCCATTGATGTTCCACCATTACCCATATGCCATCCTCCGGTATCAATTCGAGTGTCATTGGCAGGATTGGTTAAATACCAAAGCGGTCCAGGAGCTAACATTACGTCTCCAGAGGCAACAATATCGGGTTTGAGAATGTTATGACGTGTTGGTCCTTTACTTGAATTGATACTCAATTTTCCAACCGGTGAGCCTCCTGAAGGAACGTAATAACTACCTGCTTTGGTTAAATATCTGGATCTATTTTGAATGTTTCCAACAGATACAACTTTTGGTGAGCATATCCAATTGGAAATCAATGTTTGATGAGCATCTGGCAATTGATAATCCACAATTCCAGGTAAAACTAATGGTGAAGGAAGTGTTTGAACAATTTCATTGAACCCCAAACCAGTTCCCGACCAAAGATCGTATTTCCCACTTCCGATGGTATAAAATCCAAAATTATATGTTGTAGAATCAACATTGGTAAACAAAACTTGCATGTGTAAATTGTTGGCTTCTTGTTCGGTGTAAATTTCAATTGTTGCAAGGCGTTGCCCATTGCTATTGCGAAGCGTATCGTAAATTGGTGTTCCCATCGAACCTAATGCAGGGCGATAAATGGTAGTTGCGCTTGTAGCAAAAGTTGTTGGATGAACTGCTTTAAATGAATAAGAATAGGTGGCATTACTTAAATCCGAATAAAGGTCGAAGAAAATTTTGTTAGCTCCAAAAGCCGAACTTGGGTTGTTTTTAAACCAAACCAAGGTGGTATCCATATTTGGATGACCTTGACAATGATACTTACCTAAATTTCCTGAGTTTCCACATGCTGCCACCACAATACGTCCGTTTTTGGCATCCAACAAACTATCAATGTATGCACTTGCTGGGTCGGTTCCGTCGTGGCTTCCCATATAATCTCCAACACTAAGATTCACAACAGCAGGTTTGCCCAGCGAATCGGCGACTTTAAAAATATAATCACACGCTTCGGCTACAGTAATGTGCCAATTGGGCAGGTTAAAATCTGTTTTTACCATGATGATATCAGCTTCTGGAGCTACACCTTGGTTGTAACCTGTTGCACGTCCATTTCCTGCAGCAGCACCAGCAACCGTACTTCCGTGTCCTCCATTGTCGTTACCGTTTACATAATTGGAGTTGATGTGCGTGCTATCCCAAATTAATCCGTAACCATAAGGAGAAATGTTTGAGCTTGAATCGGTGGATTGATCCCAAAGGCGTAAAATACGTGTTTTACCATTGGCATCAATAAAGTCGGGATGATCGGTTTCAATTCCAGTATCTACCAAACCTATGACAACATCTTTTCCTTTGTAGGCAGAAGTTAAGCCAGTACCGTTATGCACCATATTGACACGGTGGTGTTCACGCATTGTATCGTTGAGCGCACGTGGTACGGTATATTTGATAAAATAATCAGGAATATCACCACTTTTGAATGCTTTATCCAAGTCATTTGCGGTGGTTGAAAAATAAATCCAATTTTTATTTTCAGCCGTTATTTTCCAATTGTTTTTAAGAATTCCTTGTCTATATTTTTCTTGATTGGGTAGATAATAAGTTGAAACACGTTCTTTTTGACTTTGTTCCAAATTTTTAAAACCAAAAGCACCCGATTGACCCATAACTAGGGTAGAAGTGCAAAAAAAAGCGAGTAAGAATAAAGTTAGCTTTGCCATTTATCAGTAATTTAAACCAAATATGAGAAAAAAAATGCAGTCCAACAAAAAAATAACAGTTAATACATTTTTTATTCGCAAATTTGAAGAAATTAATGACATTAAATAATATGAGAAAAAGAATCATTCAATTAAGTCTTGCTGTTTTTGCAGTTGGAATAATGAACGTTTTGAACGCACAAAGTGTTGAAAAAGATGTTCTTAATTGGTATAATGGAAAAAGTGGTATGCAAACAGAAAAAGCATACAAACTATTGAAAAAACGTATGTCTCAACCAGTTATTGTTGCTATTGTTGACTCTGGTGTGGATGTTGAACACGAAGATTTGAAAGGTAAAATCTGGGTAAATGAGAAAGAAATACCTGGAAACGGAATTGATGACGATAACAATGGTTACATCGATGATATTCACGGATGGAACTTTTTAGGGAATGCAAAAGGTGAAAACCAAAACTATGCTCGTTTGGAAAGAACACGTATTTTGGCTCGCTTGTCTAAAAAATATGATGGAGTAGAAGAGTCTGCTGTTAAAGATGCTGACAAAAAAGAATTTGCATTGTATCAAAAAGTTAAGGAAGAAGTTGCAAATGAAAGAGCAGAATACGAACCATATGTAGGTCAGATGGACCAATTGGACGGAATGTTAGACCAAATTCCACAAATGGTTAGCGCTGCTATCGGTAAAGAAAATTATACCGAAAAAGACTTGAAAAAATGGAAGGCAAACGATCCTCAAAGCATGCAATTAAAACAATTGGCTTTGGCTATGGTAACTGGAAAATTAACAAAAGAAGTTATCCAAATGCAAAAAGATCAAATCAACCAAATGCTTGACTACAACTTAAATGTTGAATACGATGATAGAGCATTGATTGGTGATGATCCATACAACATTAACGATAAAAAATACGGAAATGCAGATGTTGAAGGCCCAGACGCATTGCACGGAACACACGTTGGCGGTATTGTTGGTGCTGTTAGAGGTAACAAAATTGGTGGTGATGGTGTTTGTGAAAACGTGAAATTAATGGCTTTAAGAGCAGTTCCTAATGGTGATGAGTTTGATAAAGACATCGCTTTGGCAATTCGCTATGCGGTAGATAATGGTGCACAAATCATCAATATGTCGTTTGGGAAAGGTTATTCACCATTGGCAAAAGATGTTTATGAAGCATTTGCTTATGCTGACGCTAAAGGGGTGTTGTTAGTACATGCTGCTGGTAATGATGCAAAAGACATTGATGTGGAGCCAAACTTCCCAACTTCGAATTATGAATTCCAAACAAAACCGTTTGATCATTATTTAACAATTGGTGCTTCAACGCGCTATGCTAAAGTTAAAAAACAAGATTTTGGTCAGTTGGCAGCTTCTTTTTCTAACTACGGACAAAAAGGAGTGGATGTTTTTGCACCTGGATTTGAAATTTACAACACTATTCCAGACAATAAATACATGAACTTGCAAGGAACATCAATGGCAGCGCCAATGGTTTCTGGAGCAGCAGCTTTGATGAAATCTTATTTCCCTAATTTAACAATGAAGGAAATTAAAGAAATTTTATTGAGCACTTCAACAAATTACAAAGGTTCTCAACAACAAAAGCCAGGAGAAAAATCGGCTGTTGATTTCGGAACTTTATCTGTAACAGGTGGTACAATTAACTTGCAAGCAGCAGTAAAAGCAGCTTTAGCTAAAGAAAAAACAAAATAATAAGTTGTATATTTAGTTTTACAAAATGGGATGTCTGAAAAGATGTCCCATTTTTTTATTACCAATGTCTAGCCCTGAAATAGCGATACACAATTTTTTATCGTTATGGAAGAAGGAGAAAAAAATGTTTATTTAAAACGTAGTCAAAAGGATTATTCAATGTCCATTAAATTAGCAGTTGTTAAAGAAGTTGAATCAGGATTTATTTCAGTTACTGGTGTTGCAAGGAAGTACGGAATTCAATCTCGTTCCACCGTTGTTAATTGGTTAAGAAAATATGGTGCCTTTGATTTGGAAAATAAAATACCTTCCAATATGCCCAAAACAAATAATCAACGAATAATGGAGTTAGAAGCAAAAGTTAAACTTATAGAGAAATAAAAAGGAGGGTGTCCGACTTTTCGGACACCCTCATAATTAATTATTTATTGTCTTAATAATCTGTATCAGTTATTTAGGACTAGTCAATATGTTTTATACGTTCATTGTGTCTAAAACATTCATCACTTCTTTTACGTGTTTTGCAGATTCTTCTAACAACGCTTTTTCTTCGTCGTTTAATTGCAATTCGATGATTTTTTCGATACCGTTTTTACCCAAAATTACTGGTACACCTAAATAGATATCTTTCATACCATATTCACCTTGCAACCAAGCACAAACTGGGAATACACGTTTTTGATCGCGTACAATAGCTTCAACCATTTGAGCAGCTGCAGATCCTGGTGCATACCATGCTGAAGTACCTAACAATTTAACGATTTCTCCACCACCAACTTTTGTTCTTTCGATGATAGCGTCTAATTTATCTTTTTCGATTAATTCAGTAACTGGAATACCACCAACAGTTGTGTAACGAGGAAGTGGAACCATAGTATCCCCGTGACCTCCCATCAATACTGCTTGGATGTCTTTTGGAGAAACGTTTAATTCTGTTGCCAAAAACGCACGGTAACGAGCTGTATCCAATATACCTGCCATACCAAATACTCTGTTTGAAGGAAATTTAGCAGTCAAGTAAGCACAATAGGTCATTACATCTAATGGGTTAGAAACGATAATGATGATTGCATTTGGTGAATACTTAACGATATTTTCTGTTACTGACTTAACAATACCCGCGTTTGTAGCGATTAAATCGTCGCGAGACATTCCTGGTTTTCTTGGCAATCCTGATGTGATAACTACTACATCTGAATCAGCTGTTTTTGAATAATCATTTGTTGAACCTACTGTTCTTGTGTCGTACAAATTGATTGGAGCTTTTTGCCAAATATCCAATGCTTTTCCTTCTGCAAAACCTTCTTTGATGTCTAATAAAACTACCTCATTGGCAATTTCGCGATAAGCAAGAACATCAGCACATGTTGCACCAACATTTCCCGCACCTACTACCGTAACTTTCATGTTATTTGATATTAAATTATTGAATCTATTTTAATTGATGCGAATTTAATACAAATGTGTCAAAAATGGTAATAAATCAATAAAGAAATTTAGATGTGTTAGAACAATCGAAAAACAACTGTTTTATTTTATAATATTAACATGCCCGTTCCACTCGTATTTACCATCGTTTTGTCGATCGCGTGCAGAAATTTTCCATACATAAGTTCCTGCTTCTACCACTTTTCCTTTATAAGTTCCATCCCATCCAATGGAAGGGTCTAAACTTTCAAAAACCATTTCACCCCAACGGTTAAATACTTGCAAATTGAAAGAGTGCAAATCAATACCGTTGATGTATATTTTCCAACTTTGGTTAAACTCATCACCATCTGGAGTAAAGGTATTGGGGATGAAAATCGTAACCTCTGGACTGACTACTAAATTTTGAGTCAATGTGTCTTTACAACCTAATTCAGATGTTACGATCAAAGTTACAGGATAAGTACCCGTTTCTCCATCAGGATAAGTAACTTTTGGTCTTTCAACTTGCGAATAGGAAGGCGTTGCACCCGGGAAACTCCAATCGTATTCGTGTGCTAATTCTGATAAATCTTGGAAATACACCGTTGTGTTGAATTCTAACACTGGGTTGGGACTCCACGCAAAATTTGAAACCGGTTTTGGTTGAACAGTTAAGAAATCTTTCATGCGGATTGAATCTATACAACCCAAAGGCGAAACCACTACCAAAGCCACATCATAGGTTCCTGCACTCAATTCATCGGTGAAAATAACAGGTTCATTAATTGCAGTATTATCATATGGATATTCCCATGAATAGCTCGACATCATTGTAGTGTCAGTTTCATTGTGAATTTCAAAAATTGCAGGTTCACACAATATTGGTTCAACCACACTCATTAAAGGTACTGGCAATGGAGCCACATAAACTTGAGTTGTTAAAACCAAAGGAGTGGTCTCACAAACATCATTAACCGTAACTGTATAAACTTGTGTTTGAGGTGGGTTGGCAGGAATTTCCATTTGTGTTACTCCTGTTTGTGTATCACCTGTGCTCCAAGTTATTGTATATGGTGCCAAACCTCCTGTAATTGCTGCAACATTAACGGTTGTTGGATAACCAGGACAAATAGTGTCGTTTGGTGAAATAATACCCGCCAATGGTTGTCTAACAGTAATGTTTACCGTTTGAGTATCGGATAAACATCCGCTTTGTCCTTCTGCATATACTGTTACAACTTGGTCTGTAGTATAAGGACCTAAGTGTACGTTACCAGCTGTACTTGCAGTAGCACTCCAATGATAAATTTCGTTCAACCCTTGTACACCCAACCACGCACTCACATCTGCATAACCATTTTGACAAATCAAGGTGTCGTTTGAAACATTAATTTGTAATTGAGCAGGATCGGTGATGGTAACGTTGGAGCTAAATATACAACCGTATTGATTTCTTGATTGAACGGCATGCGTACCCATTGCAAAACCACCTTGTGTAGCATTGGTTACCCACGTGACACCGCCGTCAAAGCTGTATTCTACCGCATCTGGATTGGTTATAGTAATGGTACCATCTGCCATACCCGCACATGAAGGGCCAGTCCAACTAGTCGTGTGTGTTGTTTTTGAAACAAGCACTTGAACAGTGTCTTTAACAGCTGGACAAACACCATTGTTTTCTGTTAATACAAATCGGTAAGTTCCTGCTTGGTTCACCACTACTGTTGGTGTTAAAGATGGTGGGTTGGGAATGTATGTAACCGTAGGATTGGGTGTAATACCTGTTGTAATGTGTCCCCATGTATAGGTTGATGCGGCATTACTCAATGTTCCACTTAAATGAATTGCAGTACCTTGACAAAGAATTTGATCGGGACCAGCGTTGGGTGTTGGAGGTGGAACTACATTGATGTAAAATGTATCCAAAAACACACCTTCAATGGAAGTGATTTCAACAACATACATGGTTGTGTCTGTTGGCGTCACAATAACATTGGAACCACTGGTAGGGTTAGAAACCCCTGTTGTAACCAACCAGTTATACGTTGGATTGGTTAACCCAATAGCTAAAATATTAACTGTTGCCGAACTTCCTAAACAAATGGTTTGGTCGGGAGTTGTTGGATTACACGTAACTTGAGCCGTGCCAAAGAAATTTAAATTAACGTTTTGGTTGGTATAGCTAAAGTTGGATAAACATAAAATAAATTGATCGCCTGCATTCACATTTAATGGCGGTTGGTAGCTAGTACTTGATGCGCCTGGAGGATAATTGGCAGCTGATGCCATTCCTGTATTTCCATTACACATCCCATTCCAATTACAAGCTACTGGAGGCAATGTGTTGTTGTGTATGCCATTGCACCCATTATTGTTTACGTTGGGCCACATAATCCAGTCAAAACAGCCATTATTTGTTGGGTTTCCAGCAGCATTTACGCCAATTAAAGACCATTCTAAAGTACCAGAATTAACAATGGAAATTGTAATAAATGTAGACACGGTTTCTCCTGTTAATAAGCAACCCGAATTAACTCCTTGAGGATTACTTGATGGGTTTGAAATTGTGCCAGTCCCAAAGTCTTGATAGTTATAAGATGGGTTTGTTCCATTTACCGTAAAGTTTGGAGTAGTGCAACCCGGTACAGCTAAATCGCAGTTTACTGGTATTTGTTGTGCATTAACTTGTGAAACTAATGAAATAATGGCGAATAATAGTAATATGTATGTTTGTTTTCTCATGGCTTATTCATTGCACCCTATAAAAGGATATTGGTAAATCGTATCAACTCCGTATGTTCCTTGTTGAACACATCTTATGGTATTTCCATATACACCAAACCAACTGATTAAAGTTTGTTCATTTATTGCTTGATTGGTAAGAATAAAAAAGCGTTTGGTTGGGATATCTAATCGTGCAACAACAACGCTGGCGTTATTTCTAATGTTATTTTCGATAGTTTTAATAGTGGAATCTTCTTCAATTTGAAACAAGCCCTGAGCAAAATACTTCGTTTCTTCTTGACCAAAAATAGTCAACGAAAAAAGGCTGTTAAAAATTAATATTGTAAAAAATGTTTTCATTTTATTGCTGTTGTGTCTTTTCAATGACGTTAGTTTTTAGCATAAGTTGCTTTAATAACAACGTTTTTTAACTAAATCGTTACAAAAAATGGAGCCCAACAATTTGAACTCCATTTTATATGTTTTGTAATTACTTTTTAATAAACTTAAAGTTTTTTCCTGGGTAATAAGCCGCATCACCCAATTCTGCTTCAATTCTCAATAATTGGTTGTATTTTGACATACGATCAGAGCGAGATGCAGAACCAGTTTTGATTTGACCACAGTTCAATGCTACTGCTAAATCAGCAATGGTATTGTCTTCTGTTTCTCCAGAACGGTGGCTCATTACAGAAGTGTATGAACTTGCAGTGGCTAATTGTACTGCTTCAATAGTTTCGGTTAACGTACCAATTTGATTTACTTTTACCAAGATGGAATTGGCTGTGTTTGCTTCAATACCTTGTTTCAAACGTTTGGTGTTGGTAACAAATAAATCGTCGCCTACTAATTGTACTTTCGAACCAATAGTTTCTGTCAATAATTTCCATCCAGCCCAATCGTCTTCTGCCAATCCGTCTTCGATAGAAATAATTGGATATTTTTCAACCCATTCTTTCCAAAATGCGACCATTTCTTCAGAAGTTCTTGATTCTCCAGTCGATTCAAAATGGTATTTTCCGTCTTTGTAAAATTCAGAAGATGCAGCATCTAATGCAATCCAAACGTCTTCTCCTGGTTTGTATCCAGCTCTTGTAATTGCTTCTAATACTACTTGAATTGCCTCCTCGTTAGAACCCAAGTTAGGAGCAAATCCACCTTCGTCACCTACATTGGTTGACATCCCTTTTTCTTTCAATACATTTTTTAGGTTGTGAAAAATCTCTGTTCCCCAACGCAATCCTTCAGAAAAACTAGAAGCACCAAAAGGCATTACCATGAATTCTTGAATGTCAATTTTATTGTCGGCGTGTGAACCTCCATTCAAAATGTTCATCATTGGAACTGGTAAAGTAACCGCTCCAACACCACCAACGTATTGATACAAAGGTAATCCAGATTCTTGTGCAGCAGCACGTGCAACCGCCAACGATGTTCCTAAAATGGCATTGGCACCTAATTTTGACTTATTATCTGTACCGTCTAATTCCAAAAGTACTTTATCGATGATTTTTTGCTCCGTTACATCCATTCCTTCCAATGCTTCATTGATTGGTCCATTTACGTTTGCAACCGCTTTTAAAACACCTTTTCCCATGTAAACAGCTTTGTCACCATCACGCAATTCAACTGCTTCGTGAATACCTGTAGATGCACCCGATGGAACGGCAGCTCTACCAACAATTCCGTTTGACGTAACAACATCTACTTCTACAGTAGGATTTCCTCTTGAATCAAGAATTTGTCTTCCAACAATTTTAACGATATAAGTCATGCTTTTAATTTTTTTTGCAAAGTTATGATTTCGTTTTAATTTATTTGACGAATCAACGAGAAAGATATTTACAAAAACATATTTATTGTTAATTACTTAATTGTTTTTGTATAAAAAATAATAAGCCTCAACATTGTCTAAGAAAACGCCATCAAACCCAGTGTCAATGATTTTCTTTAAATAGGATTCGTTGTTGCCATAAATTACATCTTTCCATTCTTGATTCCAGAATTCTACATAGTACTCGTCCTTGTAACCTTTGTAGCGTTTTTTAATCCACTTGGGGTGATGCAACTTCCAATCGCTTTTCCAATAATAACGGTAGTTTTCTGCCGATCCAATGTTCATGTAGGAAATAACCAATCGTTGTGCACCATTTTTCTTTGTTTTGAGTTGTGCAATGTCAGCAGCGCTTATTTGTTCATCATTGAAAAATAAATCGATGAGCAGTAAATCAAAATTGGTGTTACGCAAAGCATCAATTAATTGTTGTTTCGAACTGTAGTTTTCTGCATTGATGAGGTATAAAAAGTTTTTAATTTCAGCTAGTTGGGCAATGTTGTTGCTATTTTCATTATAAACCGAAGATGGGATTTGGTTGTAATAATAATTATCGTTGCTTCTTACAAAACAGGCAAAATTTTCGTTGTTGTTTTTTTGATAAGCATCGGCAATGTCATCGCTGTTTTTTACAAATTCAGACACCATTATTTTTTTGTATTGTTTGAGTTCTTGCAAATAATCGTAACGTTCGTCCACATCAAGTGCTTTTTTGTTGTAGAACAATTCTTCCAAGGCAAAGCCATCAATTGCTTCAAGGTAATTAAGGTTGATTCCGTTTTCAGATTTTGCGTTGTTGAAAGCTAATTGAATGCCGTTTTGGGGAATGACAACAAATCCTGGCTTAAGAGCTTTTGCATAAGCTGAAATTTCACCTACAAAAGCTTGCATTTCTAAAGCTGCTTTTTCGATTTTTTCTTCTTTATTACAACTGAAGAGAAAGATACTGATTATTAAAAGGTTAAATATGGAAGAGATAATTTTCATGTTTGTAATTTAAAAGTAGAACAAAAAAAAGGTGCTAATATAACACCTTTTAATAACGAAAGAAATGGAGCATTTATTTTGTTGCAGCCCATTTTCTGATTTCAGTTCTAAACCATTCGTCAGCTGCTTCGGTCCATTTGTAATTTTCACGCAAATAAGCCATCGTTTCTTTTTCAATGTCGGTATATGAATCACCATCTTTTACAGCTGCCAATAATTTTTCAGCATCAGCCATAGAAATTCTTCCATCACCAGAACCAGCAATTAATTCATCTGCAAGTTCAATTAATTTTCCATCGTACTTTTTTCCGTCAATTGTTTTGTAATAACTCATAAAATAGGGTTTTTAAAATGTTTTAGTAAATGTAAGGATAATTGTAAATTAATGCAAGTGTTTCTAAAAAAATGGTTTTTATTTGAGTACTTTTGTCTAAATATTCAAAATTAACATGAAAACATCACGAGTTGAATACATGGGTGGACTTAGAACAAAGTGTACGCATTTACGTTCAGGTTCTGAAATTATTACAGACGCACCGTTGGATAATAATGGAAAAGGAGAAGCATTTTCACCTACTGATTTAGTTGCAACGGCTTATGCTTCGTGTATGATGACCATCATTGGAATTTTTTGCAACGAGCATGGTTTGAATTTTACACATGCAGTGGCTGAGGTTACAAAAATAATGGGAACAGCTCCACGTCGCATTTCTGAAATTGTGATTGAGTTGGATATGACCGAAAACGGTTGGAATGAAGAAGAAAAAGTACGTGTGTTAAGAGCTGGAAAAGCTTGTCCGGTGGCTAAATCGGTGCACGAAAACATTGTTATTACCTTTGATATTAAATTGTAATGAGAGAGGAACAACGAAAATTTCAACGCAAAGAGAAAAAAGAAGATACAGACATTATTTTTGGAGTACGTGCTGTTGTGGAAGCGATTAAAGCTAATCGTGAAATTAATAAAATAATGATTCAAAAAGGAATCAACAAAGACCTGTTTTTTGAATTAAAAGATGCTTTGAAAGGGGCAGATTATAATTTGCAATACGTTCCTTCGCAGAAATTAGACAGCATTACACGCAACAACCACCAAGGAGTTATAGCCTTTGTTTCGCCAGTAGAATATGGTAACATCGAACAATTGGTAGATGAAAAATTAGAAGCAGGCGAAAAAGTAAACATTTTGGTGTTGGACAGAATTACCGATGTGCGTAATTTTGGAGGTATTGCTCGTACTGCTGAATGCCAAGGTGTGGATGCCATCTTAATTCCATCAAAAGGTTCGGCGTTGGTAACTTCGGATGCCGTAAAAACTTCGGCAGGAGCATTGAATCGTATCAAGGTATGCAAAACCGATGATTTAAAAAATTCGTTATTTTATTTGCAACAAAGTGGTGTTCGATTAATTGCTTGTACCGAAAAATCAAAAAACAATTTGTTTGAAACTAATTTACGTGGTTCGGTTGCCATCATCATGGGGTCAGAAGAGGATGGAATTAGCTCTGATTTAATTAAAATGAGCGATATTTCTACCAAAGTACCAATGATTGGTGAAATTGCATCGTTAAACGTTGGTGTTGCTGCAGGAATGATTTTATACGAAAAAACACGTCAAGAATTATACGGATAAACGTAGATTATGAAATTATACTTAAACGAAACTACTTATTTTGATACTTCAGAAGGCATTGATATTTCTATACCTATTGGTGAGCCTCAACACGGCGCGCGTGCATGGTATGTGGATTACCCTGTGATTGAGCCTGTACGAGCCAACGGCTATATTGGAAGTGTGGAAGAGGGTGGAAGTGTCAATTTTAGAAATATTTTCTTCAATCCGCATGGAAACGGCACGCATACTGAATGTTTGGGACATATAACATCGGAAGTATTTTCTATCAACACCTATTTAAAAGAATTTTTTTTCGAAGCTTTGTTGGTGACTGTTCAACCAGAAAAACAAACCAACGGCGATTGGGTTATTACACAAAATATTTTAGAAAAAAGCGTTGGAAACACTACTGCACAAGCCTTGGTAGTGCGCACGTTGCCCAATGATTTGAATAAATTATCCGTTGATTATTCCACCACCAATCCTCCTTATTTTGATGTAAATTGTATCGAAATTTTGGATAGAATGGGCGTAGAGCATTTGTTGATTGACCTCCCATCCGTTGATAGAGAGTCAGACAATGGAGTTTTGGCAATGCACCACGCATTTTGGCAAGTGCCCGAAAACCCTCAATACCACAAAACAATCACCGAATTTGTTTTTGTTCCCTCTAATGTGTTGGATGGAAGATATGTGCTCAATCTTCAAGTTGCTCCTTTTGTAAATGATGCTAGTCCAAGTAGACCAGTATTGTATGCATTAAAATAAAAAAAAGGTTGAACTTTCAACCTTTTTTTAGTACTAGTAGTAGTATCTCTTTAATTTAGTAAATAGTTTTCATCTAACTTAGTAAAATAGTTTTCTTTATTGTAGTATAGTTATATCTTTAATTTTTTAATCTCTTTCTTTTTAAATCAGTTACTTCTTACGTCCTCCGTATCATGAAAATAAATTGAGGATTTTAGAACTGTTATACTCTTTAATCAAACTAGAAAATGAAACCTGCCTCTCCAAGCAGTACCCCAATTTAGTATTTCAAAGCGAACGTAAGAAGCGACCTGATTTATTTCTCCTTATTTCTGATACTAAAGTAGGTGTTTTATTTTAATTAAATTTTTCAAATGAATATTCATAGTCTATAAATGAATATTTTGCCTTTTTCAATGAATGTTTGTTTTTTTTGACTAGTCCTAAATAACCGATACAGATTATTAAGACAAAAATAATTAATTATATCCCAGTAAAGACGTCTTTACTGGGATATTTGTTTTTATAAGTTCTTATTTTAATTTGATTTTGTAGATGCATTTGCTCTGGAG
>JAKQEZ010000017.1 GCA_029558435.1 Bacteroidota bacterium | reverse complement strand
CCAAATTTTAAATTATCAGTGATGTGATTGGGAACAATAGTTCTCTTTATTTCCCTTTCACCAAAGTAACTTTTTAATATTTCGTGTAAAAACGCCATTTGCTTACTTCTTAATTTGGTAAAAATCTTTGGTTACTTTCTTTTCTGCTTCCGTACATTCAAAGTCGGCATCATTGAGCGAAGAAAGATTCACATACAATTGGTTTTTGTCCAATAGTTCGCAAAGTATATCTTTTTGTTTTTTCAGTTCAAACTGCTTAAACTCTTCAATGCTATTTTGAAATGCCTGCAAATCAACACTGTACTTAAAGAAGCTTTTCGCTTTCATCTGATCCCAAATTTGCAAAAGCGCTTCAGTGTCTTTGGCTTCTTCAATCTGCTCAATGAAAGTTTGATTGTATTTTTTGAGTTCGAAATAGACGAATTCCCCGCCACCTTGCCAATTGTTTCTTTTTGATATTCCGCTTTGTTCTCCACCTATCACCTTTTTTATTCTTCTAACGCAAATATCAATGTGTTTTTCAAGTTGCTCTATTATAATATATTGCCGGTTTAACTTATGTGCTACAGCTGCGGTTGTACCAGTCCCTCCAAAGAAGTCTAACACAATTTCTCCTTCTTCTGTATGTGCTTTAATAATCCGTTCAAGTAGTTTTTCTGATTTTTGACCTTTTACTTCATCCTCTGAATTTAGCATTTTTGATACTGTTTCTCCTGAGAAAGAAACAATTGCTATGCTATTTAAATCATCGTATTCATTTCCGTTCCATACATCTTCTATAGGATATCTTTCAGCGTTACTACTTGCTATTGATTTAAATTCAGACTTGGGTATGTAGTTCTTAATGAACTTTAGCTGGCGTTCATCTTTTGAATAAAAAAGAATTGTATCGTGATTCCTTATCCAATTATTATCTGCAGTTTTGTATCCAGATAACCAACCTATCCTCCAGATTATCTCACGTTGATAGTTTTTTTCACCAAATACTTCATCCATTAATATTTTTAAATAATGCACTTGGTGATAATCTAATTGAACATAAATAGCTCCATCATTTGACAATAAAGTTTTAGCTATTTGCAGTCTACTCTTCATAAAAGTTAACCATGTAGAGCGATTAAAATTGTCATTATAACCAAATGAGTCTGTACCTGTATTATATGGCGGGTCTATATAAATCAGTTTTACTTTTCCTGCAAATTCTTCTTTCAGCGTATGTAAGGCTAAAAGGTTGTTGCCTTTTATAATCAGGTTGTCGGTTATAGTGCCGTTCTCGTTTCGGTTAAATTGGTCAAGTGGTTTTTCTCCGTCTTTGTCAATGCGTTTGGCATTGGTCAAAACTTTTGGCTCTAAAAGCTGGGTTATTTCGTCTTGTGCTAATATTTCATTAAAGAAAATTTCTTCTCGTTTGTCTTCTTCACGGCTTTGTCCGCCTTCCAAAATGCAGTCCTTAAACGGCCACACCAAAGCTACTTCGTTGCGTTGTTTCAGCTATTTGCCGTCAATGGTCAGTCCAACCTTGTTTTTGTATTGGGTGTAGCTGTCGTTCAGGTAATTTTTCTGTTCCAAAAACTGCACAAACAAGTTTTGGTTAAATACTAACGTGTCTTTTACGTTTACAAAAAACTTCTCTTTCAGGTCTGCATTGTCGAGCAACAGTCCAATCAATTCTTCATCAAAATTCTGTGCTTTGTTCAGCACTACCCATTTTTTCAGTTCTCCGTTGTCTGTCACAAAGTTGGGCTCTTTCTTGAGTTGTTGCTCTAATGTTTCGTATAGTTTCATTTATATCAAATCCTTAAATTTTAAGTTTCAAAAATACATTTTTTAATTCGGTAATCTTTCAATTTACCACAATTCTTGTCAACAAGTTTTCAAGGGTGGTGGGTGGGCTCGGGTGCGTCGGTAAGAAAACAACTCTTTTGCAAGC
>JAKQEZ010000011.1 GCA_029558435.1 Bacteroidota bacterium | reverse complement strand
GCCAATGCACGGTTTTAAAATGCCCAAACTTGGTGGGTTAAATGTTTTTCAAACCATCTTAAATCGGCTTTGAGTTAGAGAAATTTTGATTATTTTTGATTAAATATTCTAAAAAACATTGTTTTTAGACAAACTGCCGTTATGGGCAAGTTTAAGAAACGACACAGCGGAATCAAACAGACAAGAGAAACATCAGATTTCGACATTTACTGACAAGTATTAATATTGAAAAGATTTATAAAAAGTGGAAACCAGCGACCACTTGAAAAACGGGGCGTATCCGAAAAGCCTGAAGAGTAGGAATTTTAAACGGAAAATAAAATGAAAAAGATGATTAAAATTACGCTAATTGCTGTTTTAACAACAATTTCCTTGGCCCTACAAGCACAAGAGTATAAATATAAGCAGGACGCTTTTGATAAAGAAAAAGTTAATATTCTTGATTCTTATGGTAATAAAGTTGGTTATTATAAAGTTGATGCCTTCGACAAGACAAAAATTAATGTTTATGACTCTTATGGCAACCTTGTTAAAACTGTGAAAAATGATGTTTTTGATAAATCAAAAACAAATACATATGACCGATATGGAAATAAACAGGGTTCAACTAAGAAAGATGCATTCAATAGTAAAAGGGAAAACATAACAGACAAATATGGAAACATAATTGGATACCGTGAAATTGATGCTTTTGATAAAAATAAAATCAACGTTTTTAACAAGAATGGAACAAAGACTGGTTATTACAAAAAAAATGCTTTTTCAGGTGATTGGGAATATTTTGAATTGTAACTAAAACCAGCCCATAACAAGGGGTGTACCCAATGTGGGGGATTTCTAGACATTCCAACTGTTTCGCCCGCACTGGGTGTCCTTATCGGGGGATAAGGACGCTGGCTCCGAACTCCCCCACTGGGCACACCCTCAGCCGTTAGCGGTCATTTAAAAGACAGACCACGAAAATTAAAAACGTATATTTGATGTTTAAAAAAAATAACTATCTTTGAAGTATGAAACCAGCATTGGACGACCAAATACATCAACTTCTTGAAACGAAGTTAAAAGCATTAGAAGACCACTTTCAAGCGGACATATTAACCTATTTTGGACCATTTGAAGGTGGTATAGAAAGTACGTTTTTGAAAATCATAGAAGAGTTAATAGATGACCCGAACAAAAAAGACACTATATACATTGTATTGACAACAGGTGGAGGAAGTGCAACGGTTGTAGAAAGACTTGTAAATATTTTACGACAACATTACACTGAAGTAAATTTTATCGTTCCTGATTATTCTTATAGTGCAGGAACAATATTTTGTATGAGTGGAGACAATATTTTAATGGATTATTTTTCTGTTTTGGGCCCAATTGACCCTCAAGTGCAAAACAAGGAAGGACGTTTAGTTGCGGCTTTGGGGTATTTAGATAAAATAAACGAACTTATAGAAAAAGCACAAAACAATACTTTGACACAAGCAGAGTTTATAATTCTAAAAGATTTTGACTTGGCAGAATTAAGAGGATATGAACAAGCAAAAGATTTAACCATTGATTTACTTGAAAATTGGTTGGTCAAATACAAATTTAAAAATTGGGCTACACACAGAAAAAATCCTGCAAAATTAGGACAACCTGTTACACCACAAGAAAAAATAGATAGAGCAAAAGAAATCGCAGGACATCTAAGCGACAACAAAGAATGGAAATCGCACGGCAGACCAATAAATATTGAAACACTAAAAAGATTAGGACTTGAAATTGACGATTACAGCAACAATGCTGACAGGCGTAAACTTATTAGAAATTACTATGAAATTGTTTCAGACTATGTAACAAGTCGTGGTTATAGAGTTTTTGTTCAAACCCGTAAATTCATCTAAATATGGAAAGCAAAATAGAAATTCTGTTAAAAGAAAGTTTAGTCTTAGCAGAGAAAAAATTTAAAGACGACAGCACAGTTCAAAAGTTTGAAAAAACCAAAAGTGAATTTAAAGAATTAGTTGTAAAAGGAATTGCTCACGAGCGAGGCAATAATTTACTATCTATATCGGACAAACAATTTGTTACAAAAATTGTGTTTAATACAAAATAAACGAACCGCTAACAAGGTATTGCCAAAAGCGGGGCTGAACGGCTTCGATTGGACATTTGTGCAAGGTTCAACATTCCTTCTTCTATTGAACTTTTGTGCTAAATTGAACGATAGTAATTCTAATCAACGGCAGTGCTAAAACGCCGCCACTGCACCAAGCCCAGAACCGTTGGCGTTCATTGGAAGAAACCGCAATGACACCGACAAACAGATAAATTAAAATGACTATTAACAATTAAAAGAATGACAAAAATGAGACACAAAAAATTAAAACTAAGCGCCGTAATCTTGATAGGACTCGGACTGACAGGATTACAGGCACAGGAAAGCGTTACCGCCACAGGCGGCAATGCTTCGGGCAGCGGAGGCTCGGTGAGCTACTCCGTAGGACAGGTTGTTTACACCACCAGCACAGGGGCAAATGGCTCAGTGGCTCAAGGCGTGCAACAGCCCTACGAGATTTCGGTAGTAACAGCGATTGAAGAAGCCAAGGGCATCAACCTTTCGGTTTCTGTTTATCCCAACCCCACTACCGATTATCTTACATTGGAAGTGAAAGACTTTGAACTTTCTACTTTACACTTTCAATTGTACGACATGAATGGAAAACTTTTACAAAGCGAAAAGATTTCGGGCAGCCAGACAAGCATTACTATGGGCAACCTTGTGTCTGCCACCTATTTTGTGAAAGTAATCCAAAGTAACAAAGAAATAAAAACCTTTAAAATCATTAAAAACTAAGGAGGAATAAACAATGAAAAAAATATTTACATTTTTAGCAGCAGTATTAATAACTGCAACACTATGGGCACAAAGTCCTAACAGTATGAACTATCAGGCAGTAATCCGCAACAGTAGCAATACATTAGTAACCAGCACAAATGTGGGCATGCAAATCAGCATTCTGCAAGGATCGCCAACAGGTACGGCAGTTTATGTCGAAACCCAAACCCCCACCACCAATGCCAACGGTTTGGTAAGCATTGAAATTGGGAATGGAACTGTTCAAAGTGGAGATTTTACAACCATTGACTGGGCAAACGGAACGTATTTCATAAAAACTGAAACCGACCCCACCGGCGGAACAGGCTACACCATAACCGGCACAAGCCAGCTATTGAGTGTTCCTTACGCATTACATGCAAAAACCGCCGAAATAGCTACAGGAGCTTTACTGACAAGAATTGAAGCGTTGGAAAATTCAGAACCTATTATTTTAGCAAGTGGACTTACCGACCCAAGAGACGGCCATCATTACAGTTTGGTAAAAATCGGCAGCCAGGTATGGATGGCCGAAAACCTGAAATATTTGCCCGGCGTGGCAGGCCCCGGTACAGGTTCGCAAACAGCCCCGTATTATTACGTTTATGGGTATGATGGCACAGATGTAGATGCGGCCAAAACTACAGCCAATTATAGCGCTTACGGTGTGCTTTACAATTGGCCTGCGGCAGTCAATGCCTGCCCCACCGGCTGGCATTTGCCAAGCGATGCCGAGTGGACAGCATTAACTACATATTTGGATGGCGATGGAGGCAAGCTGAAGGAAACCGGTACAACGCATTGGGCAAGCCCCAACACCGGAGCAACCAACCAAACCGGCTTTACAGCCCTTCCGGGTGGCTACCGTAACAGTAGCGGTACTTTCAACTATATTGGGAACTACGGTTACTGGTGGAGCGCTACGGAGCACAGTGAGACAAATGCATGGAGCCGTTACTTAGGCTACGATTACAACTATGTAAGCAGGAGCAACTTCGATAAGGAGCTTGGTTTTTCTGTCCGTTGCGTTAGGGACTAAAACAGTATAAAGGTAAAAGGTGAAAGTTTAGGAACAACAGTACTTTTACCTTGCTCCTTTTACCGTAAAATTAACGCAGGGTTAAAGGTTTCTTTTTGTACATTTGTCATTTACAATACAGAATATGGCAAAGAATAAAAAAATAAACGTTCAGGGATATGAAATTGTTTTGTATGAAGACAACAACAAAGATTTCATTTCGCTGACAGATATAGCACGTCATAAAGACCCCGAACATACCGATACTATCATTCAAAATTGGATGAGAAACCGGAATACCATTGAACTTTTGGGTTTCTGGGAAGCTATTTACAATCCTGATTTTAAACCCCTCGAATTCGAGGGGTTTAAAAAACAGGCGGGACTTAACAGTTTTGTGATGACACCGAAAAAGTGGATAGAAACCACAAATGCTATTGGTATTGTTTCAAAATCAGGAAGATATGGAGGGACTTTCGCTCATAAAGATATTGCATTAGAGTTTGCTTCCTGGATTTCT
>JAKQEZ010000007.1 GCA_029558435.1 Bacteroidota bacterium | reverse complement strand
ATTCTCTTTGTTTTAGTCGTTAAATTTATGTTTTTCTGTCGTTTTACAATTACCGCCAACGTTTTGCGGCTTGGCGTAGTGGCGGATTTTTAGCACAAAAGTTCAATCGAAGAACTGCACTTGAACCTACCACAAAACTGTCATACGAAGCACTGCACCCGCCATTACGCCAAACCGCTGTTACAGGCTGGCGTTCTTGTCCTATGTCGTTAGTTCTCGTCATTTGTTTCCTTTAGCTCTGTTGTGTGTCTTGCATAACATTTGGCAATTTTTTGTGTCTGTCGCACCGCCTTTGCTCCAAGCTGTTACGTGGTCTGCGTCCATCTCTGCAAGTTTCCAAATTTTAGTTTTATTGCTGTCGTGTCCTAATGCACATAATGGGCAATTTGAAACACTCTTTTTCTCTGCTTCTGCTGTCTGAATAGCATAAATAGATTTTTTTGTCGCTTCGTCAAAAACCCGAACTTCTAAAAGTTTTGTGTCTGTTGAACCGCCAAGTATATACTCAAAAATTCCTTTACGATTTTTTACATAAGGGTCAGCATAAAGAGTTTTGACTTGTTCAGAAACCTGTTGTGGGCTGTATGGCTTCTTTTTGTAGGTTTCATAAAGTCGTCCCCATTCAAGTCCACGCATTTCACTTTCTACGTCCGTAAATACAGTTGAAACCCAGTCAATAACACTATTGAAATAAGTCTTTAACTCGTTTATGTTTGTGTCAAAACGGTGTTTGCTCATATAGTCGCCAATGTTTCCTTTGCTTACCCAGTCAAGTGCTCTTTCTAAGAACTCTTGTCTGTTTGCACTACCTGAAACGTAAGCACCCCATTTTTGAATATTGGCGTTTTGAGTGTTGCTAAATTCTTCCTTTCCAAGTGTTACGAAAGGACCAGAATAAACTGCATTTAGTAATTCTTGGTTGTTGAGTGGAACACCGGCAATGTTGATTGTCCTAAACCATTCTTTAATTTCACTTTCTGTTCCTTCGCACTCGTAAATTAGAAGTTTGGTATTCAATATTTTTTCTTGCTTGTCCTTAGCAATACCACCAAAATATTGCTCCATTCCGTTCTCGTCTTTGATTGCAAATTTGTTTGTTACAAACCTGCCGAAACTTGTAATACGTTGTTGTCCGTCTAAAACTTCAAATTTGTCCGCACTTACTGTATTGAAATAGATTAGTCCTAATGGATAACCTTTTAAAATGCTTTCAATTACTGCAACATCTCTTTTGCCGTCTGCATAAATGTAATTCCGTTGATACTCGGGCTGAATTGTTAGTTTGCCTGATAAACCAAACAGTCCTTTGCCTTCAAGTTCGTTGTAAACAAAGCCATCGCAAATGGCTTTAACTGTTATATCTGTTCTAAGGGTTGTTTTCATTATTTCTTTCTTCTTATTAAAATTCGGCTATAAATTCTGTTGCCGTTAATATAACCCCTGTCTAATTTACCTTGCCAATTTGGATTTACAATTTCAGGTAGTTTACCTTCTTTAACTTCATAGTCACTACCTACGATTTCAAATTGTTCGGGTGAATATTTGTCTAAGAAACTAATTGGAACTCCCATAATTCCGTCATAATCGCTTGGTATTGCATCTGTGTATGAAACTTCAATAGCATTGTAGTTGTCATAATTTTGATAGCCGTTTTCTTTAATGTCCTTGTGTTTGCTGAACTTCAAATTGTCTTTCATTGTCATAAGTGCCAATGGTTGGTGTCTTTTGCCGTGGTCTAAATTTGTATACCAGCAACAATTTCTGAATTTGACTAAGCCAGTTTCTTTATCGTAAACTCCTTCAGCATAGTCTTTTGATAAAGGCGAAGCAAAATATGCGTTTCCAGCTTTGAAACCGTTGCCAAGCCACATTTTGTCGGCTTTGAGAAGTGCAAATATTTCTTTGTATGTAATTGCATTCATACTACCGATTAAAACAAATTGCTTGTTAGCTTCTATTATCCAAGCAAGAAACTCACGAAACAATGAAAAAGGTGGGTTTGTGATTATTATGTCCGCTTCGTTTCTCAATTTTTTAATCTCGTCACTTCTAAAATCTCCGTCACCTTTCAAGTAAGACCACTCTAAATCATTTACATCAATTTTTCCGTCACCTGATTTGTCACGTGTCAAAGTGAAAATCTTACCGTTTTTCTTGGTTTTATACTCGTCAAACTGTGGGTCGTTTACTTCAAAAAGTGTCGGTTGATAGTTGTTTTTGAATTTTTTGCTTTCAGGTGCGTAACTTGTGCTTATTAGTTTTTTAAGTCCGAAGCGTTCAAAGTTTTGAGCAAAGAACTTTGTGAAGTTGCTCCATTCAGGGTCGTCACAAGGCATTAAAATTGTCTTGTCCTTAAAAACATTTGGGTCATACTCCAAGTATGAATTAATCTCCTTTTCAATGTCGTGATATTGAGTGTAAAACTCATCGTTCTTTGCATTCTTTGCACTTGTCAGATTGCTATTTGCCATTTCTCTTTATCTCGTCTTTATATTTTTAATGTCGGTTTCTGTCTTGCGGTGTCGTCTTTTACGCTTGCCTGTAACGTCAAACTGTCTAAAAACCCCCACGCTTTACTAACATCCTAAATGTGAATAACTTATCAATATGCTCAGGCCTCATCTTGTTGATATTCAGTATATTTACATCATGAAATTTATTAAAGGAAAAAACAGAAATCAAATTGAGTTTTTTAGCTTGGATGGCCTGATTGATGCTAATAACGAGGTTCGATTGATTGACCTATTCGTTGATTCATTGGATTGGACTCGTCTTGGCTTTAATA